>NZ_JBIBYR010000010.1:0-282066 GCF_043083485.1 Streptomyces sp. NPDC014727
CCCCGCCCCCCCCGGGGGGCGCCCCGGGGGGGGGGGGGGGCGCGGGCGGTCAAACCCCCGGGGGGGGGGGGCCCCCGGGGGGGGGTGGGGGGGGGGGGGGGGGGGGCCCCCCCGGCCTGGGGGCCCCCCCGGCCCTCTCGTACGTCAGCTGCGGTCAGGGTCCTCCGTCCGGATCATGCAGAAACCCGCGAGCCCGGCATGATCCGAACGAGAGGCCCTAAATGCCCTGCCACAGCGGCTTCGACGCGTACGTGGCGCGGAAGTAGTCCGCCAGCTTCAGCTTCGACGCCGCGGCCTCGTCCACCACCACCGTCGCGTGCGGGTGCAGTTGCAGCGCGGACGCGGGCACGATCGAGGCGACCGGACCCTCGACCGTCTGCGCCACGGCCTCGGCCTTGCCCTCGCCGGTGGCGAGCAGGATCGGGTGCCGGGACTCCAGGATGGTGCCGATGCCCTGGGTGATCACGTGGTGCGGCACCTGCGTGATGTCGTTGTCGAAGAAGCGCGCGTTGTCGATCCGGGTCTGCTCGGTGAGCGTCTTGATCCGGGTACGGGAGGCGAGCGAGGAGCACGGCTCGTTGAAGCCGATGTGCCCGTCCGTGCCGATACCGAGGAGCTGCAGGTCCACCCCGCCGGCCTCGGCCAGCGCCCGGTCGTACGCCTGGCAGGCCGCCGGGATGTCCTCGGCGGAGCCGTCGGGGCCCATGAAGGACGCCTCCGGCAGACCGAGCGGTTCGACGACCTCGCGCAGCACCACGGAGCGGTAGGACTCGGGGTGGCCCGCCGGCAGCCCGACGTACTCGTCCAGCTGGCAGATCCGGGCGCGCGAGGCGTCCACGGCGCCGGAACGGACCTTGGCCGCCAGAGCCTGGTAGACGGGCAGCGGGGTAGAGCCGGTGGCAACGCCGAGAAGGGCGTCGGGCTTGCGGCTCAGCAGCGCGCCGATGGCTTCTGCGATGAGTTCGCCGCCTGCCTTGGCGTCCGGGACGATGACAACTTCCACGCGGGGCCTGCCGATCTGAAGAATTGAATCATGTGGTATAGACCAATCGGGATCCAATCTAGCAGAACCCGACGGCGCGGACACGATGGTCCGTACCCGTCCCGGCCGCACACCGATGGCGGGCGTCCGGCTCCCCGTGGTCGACTGGGGCGAACGGCGTTCCTGACGCACCGGAACACTTCTGGGAGGCTCGACATGCCCGCCACGTCATCGTCCGAGGAGCGCGAGAAACCGGGCCGGATCATGTCCGGTGAGATGGCCGAACAGCCCGGAGTGCTGCGCCGGATCCTCGATGAGGGAGCCCCCGCGATCCGCGAGGTGGCCGCCGGGATCGCGGCGAGGAAGCCGCGCTTCGTCCTCCTCACCGCCCGCGGTACGTCGGACAACGCCGCGCTCTACGCCAAGTACCTGTTGGAGATCCGGCTCGGCCTGCCCTGCGGACTCGCCTCCATGTCCACCACGACCGCGTACGGCGCGAAGCCTGACCTCAGGGACGTGCTGGTCGTCACCGTCAGCCAGTCCGGCGGCTCGCCCGACCTGGTGGCCTCCACCCGGGCCGCCCGCGAGGCCGGCGCGATCACCCTGGCCGTCACCAACAACCCGGATTCGCCGCTGGCCGCCGTCTCCGAGTACCACATCGACATTCTTGCGGGCCCGGAGAAGGCCCTCCCCGCCACCAAGACCTACACGGCGTCGCTGCTGTCCCTCTACCTCTTCGTGGAAGGGTTGAGCGGCGGCGACGGTGCGGCCGCCGCGATCCTGCCGGAGCGGGCCGAGTCGATCCTGGCCCGTAAGGACGAGGTGAGGGCGCTGGCCGCGCGCTACCGCTTCGCCGAGCGCATGGTCATCACCTCGCGCGGCTACGGCTACCCCACGGCCAAGGAGGCCGCGCTGAAGCTGATGGAGACCAGCTACATCCCCGCTCTCTCCTATTCCGGCGCCGATCTGCTGCACGGGCCGCTCGCCATGGTCGACAACATCTCCCCGGTGATCGCGGTCGTCACCGACGGCCGGGGCGGCGAGGCGCTGCAGCCGGTCCTGGACCGGCTGCGCGGCCGTGGCGCGGATCTGTTCGTGGTCGGCCCCGAGGCCCAGGTGGCGGCGGCGTCCGCGGGCTTCGCGCTGCCGACGGCCGGGGTCGCCGAAGAGGTCCAGCCGATCCTGGAGATCCTGCCGCTGCAGCTGCTGGCGTACGAGGTGACGATCGCCCGTGGCCAGGACCCGGACGCGCCCCGCGCGCTGGCCAAGGTCACCGAGACCCACTGATCGCGCGACGGGCCCGTGGAACACCCGCGGGCCACGGCGCCGGAGCGGGACCCTCGGCCCGTCCGGCACCGCAGCCCGGAGTAAGACCGACCACCGCCTGGGGGCTTCGCCCTGCAGGCGCCGGACGGTCTGCTCGGCCGGCGGTGTGCGGTGCCCCCGGCCGGGGAGAGGTGCTCGCGCGGTCAGGGCAGAGAGCGCGGGTACCTCGATCCACTCTCCTGTGCGGGGAGAGCGGAAGCTCTGTCTTGAGCATTGTGGACTAGACCATTCGCCCGTGTCCATCCGTCGGAGCACCGCAATTTTCCGGGCCTCCTTCCCTGACACGTAGGCCCGGGGCGTACGGTTCGGAGCCATTGCCCATCCGCGGGTACGCTCGCACACGTGCCCTCCATGAACGACCTCGTCCGCCAGCACACAGCCCTCAGCGACACCGACCTGGAGTGGCTGCACCTGCTGGTCTCGGAGTGGCAGCTGCTCTCCGACCTGTCCTTCGCCGACCTCGTGCTGTGGGTCCCCACCCGGGACGGCACCCGCTATGTGTCCGTGGCCCAGATGCGGCCCAACACCGGCCCCACCTCCTACCAGGACGACATGGTCGGCCACTTGGTGCCACGCGGCCGCCGTCCCCTGCTCGACGCGGCGCTGGACGAGGGCCGGATCGTGCGCGAGGGCGACCCGGAGTGGCGCGAGGAGGTGCCGGTACGGGTCGAGTCGATCCCGGTGCGGCGCGAGGGCCGGGTCCTCGGCGTCATCGCCCGCAACACCAACCTCCTGACCGTCCGTACCCCCTCCCGGCTGGAACTCACCTACCTCCAGTCGGCCTCCGACCTGGCTCAGATGATCGCCGCCGGGGCCTTCCCGTTCCCCGGCCAGCAGGTCGACATGGACGCCTCGCCGCGCGTCGGCGACGGGCTGATCAGGCTCGACGCCGACGGGGTCGTCCAGTACGCCAGCCCCAACGGCCTCTCCGCCTACCACCGCCTCGGCCTCGCCTCCGACCTGGTCGGCCAGCATCTGGGCGGGATCACTGCCGAGCTCGCCCCCTCCCGGGGCCCGGTGGACGAGGCCCTGGTCAAACTCGCCAGCGGCTACGCGCCCCGGGAGTTCGAGGTCGAGTGCGCGGGCGGGGTGATCCAGCTCCGGGCGATTCCGCTCAAGCCCAAGGGCGTCCGGATCGGCTCCCTGGTCCTGCTCCGGGACGTCACCGAACTGCGCCGCCGAGAGCGGGAGTTGATCACCAAGGACGCCACCATCCGGGAAATCCACCACCGGGTGAAGAACAACCTCCAGACCGTTGCCGCCCTGTTGCGGCTCCAGGCCCGCAGGATGGACTCGGTGCGAGGCCGTGAGGCTCTCAACGAGGCGGTACGGCGCGTCGGTTCGATCGCCATCGTGCATGAGACGCTGTCCCAGAATCTGGACGAGCGAGTGGAGTTCGACGAGATCGCCGACCGGGTCATCGCGATGGTCGCCGAGATCTCGCCGGGCAAGGTCACCTGCCGTCGGACGGGACGCTTCGGCATCCTCGACGCCGAAGTGGCCACCCCGCTGGCGATGGTGCTCACCGAGGTCCTGCAGAACGCGCTGGAACACGCCTTCACCCTCGCCGAGTCCGGCACGGTCGATGTATCGGCGGTACGCGGCGGTTCCTCCGCCGGGACACGGTTGCTGATCACGGTTCAGGACGACGGCTGCGGTCTGCCCGAAGGCTTCGACCCGCAGCGTGCCGGCAACCTGGGACTGCAGATCGTGCGGACGCTGGTGGAGGGCGAGTTGAGCGGGACCTTCGGAATGATCCCGGCCCCCGTGCGCGGCACCAGGGTCGTCCTCGACATCCCGGTCCGGGCCGAGAAGTAGCCCCGGCCGCGACCGACGCGAACACAGCAGTGAGCCCGGACCGTTGATCACGGTCCGGGCTCACTGTTCATGCATGCGCTTCGGGGGGTACTGCGCGCTGCGACTCGGGGGCGGGGTTGTGCGTACGCGCTGTACGCGCCGCCTGGCTGAGGCTCGTAGCGGTGGCGTCGGATCAGGCGCTGGCGTTACGCGCCCGGTTGCGAGCGGCACGGCGCTTCATGGCGCGGCGCTCGTCCTCGCTGAGGCCACCCCAGACGCCGGAGTCCTGGCCGGACTCGAGCGCCCACTGCAGGCACTGCTCCATGACGGGGCAGCGACGGCAGACGGCCTTGGCTTCCTCGATCTGCAGCAGCGCAGGACCGGTGTTGCCGATGGGGAAGAACAGCTCGGGGTCTTCCTCACGACAAACGGCGTTGTGACGCCAGTCCATGGCTGCTACCTCTCCTTGGTATTACATACTGTTGCTTGTGAATGTGAACGCTTTCACGAATCCCCCCGCAGTCAACGGGCCGACGCCCAGATGAACTGGTTGTGGTCCTGTGGATTGAGGAGGGGTTCTGGCTCTCAGTGGAGGCCGTTGTTGCGGGCCGTCCCGATCGCCATGTAGAGATTCGCAAACCTCGGCGGCGGATACAACCCCTTCCGGAAACTTTTTTTTGATTCCTCGGTGTCGACTAGGTCACAGCCGTACTTCTATGGGGTGGAGTCCAGCCCAAACGTTCGAGTTAAAGGACTTTGGTCTCTTCCACTCACACAATCACACGCAGTGCACGGCGTACGCCTGTGAACGTCACACTGGTGCGCACTCCCAGATGGTCGCCGTCCATCTGAAAGGGCAGCGGCGCCTTTGAATGCAAGGTGAAGTCCGTGAGGTCATGGAGTGAAACGGCATGCTTCCCGGACGGGCCCTTCTCGGGGCTCGAAGTCAGCAGCTGGGTGCCGTACCGGGCCACGGCCGCGGTGGAGAGCCGCTTGAGTCCGAGCACGTCCAGGCCGGTGTCGAACGTGGCCTTGGGGGACGCGTACATGGGGCGATTCCCCAGGTAGGTCCAGGGGGCCGTATTGGAGATTATCGACAGTGCAAGATCGGTCACAGGCGGTTGTCCGGGGGTCTCCAGCGTGATTGCCCCGTGTCTGCGGCGCGGTTCCTCCAGGAATTGCCGGACGAACTGGCGGACATACAGCGCGTGCGTGGAGCGCTTACCCGATTCGCGTTTCTGTTCGACCCGGCCGACCACGCCCGCGTCGAATCCGAGCCCGGCGCAGAAAGTGAACCAGCGTTCCGGGACCGACTCGTCCGCGGTGCCGGGGGTGCCGGCCGCCAGTCCCAGGCCGACCGTGCGTTCGGTCCGGTTGGCGAGCGCGTCCAGGATCGCGCCGGTCGCCTCCACGGCGTCGTTGGGCAGGCCGAGGGCGCGCGCGAAGACATTGGTGGAGCCGCCGGGGACCACCGCGAGGCTCGGCAGATTGTCCAGGTCGGGGCCGCTGTGGAGCAGGCCGTTGACGACCTCGTTGACCGTGCCGTCGCCGCCCAGGGCGACCACCAGGTCGATCTCCCCGGAGTCCGCGGCCCGACGGCCCAGGTCCCGGGCGTGGCCCCGGTACTCGGTGGTCACGGCCTCCAGCTTCATCTCGCTGGCCAGTGCGTGGATGAGCACATCACGCGTCCGCGCACTGGTGGTGGTAGCAGCTGGATTGACCACAAGGAGTGCGCGCATGACGGCCAGACTACCTACCGAGTGGTATCGCTCTGAAGTCCTGCCCCATGTCCTTCACCCTCGGTGACGGATCGGGTGCGGTGGGGCGAGGGGCGGTCGTCCGGTCCCATACCTTTCCGACCCCCGGCTTCGCTTTCGCGGTGCCGGGATGCCAACCTGCAAGGGTGAGTACTCAGCAGAACACGCCCTCCGAGCCGCCCTCCGAGTCGGTTTCGGAGTCGCCCGCACCCTCGGTCGGACCGGCGAAGCCGAGCAGGATCACGCTCGTGGCCGGACTCAACGCCCTGGAAGGGGCGGCGCTCGTCGTCGGCGGGATCTACATGCTGGTGATGGGGCTGCTGGGGCACCCCGAGACCCCACAGCAGGCGGAGATGGGCGGCCTCACGCTGATCGCGCTCGGCCTGATCCCGCTGATCGCCGCACGTGGCCTGCTGCTGCGGCGCAGCTGGAGCCGCGGCCCCGCGCTCATCACGCAGATCATCGGGCTTCCGGTGGCCTGGACCCTGCTGAGGTCCCACGGCGTGCTGATCCCGGCCGGGATCGTCCTCGCGGCGGTGGTCCTGACAGCGCTCTATCAGCTGGTCAGGCCGACGACGATCGACGAACTGGGCATTCGCCGGCCGGGCACCACACCGGACGCCTGAGCCACGGGAGCCGTCGGCCGCCGGGACGCATGAGCGGGCCGTTTCGCCACGGCGCTCACGCGCGCGACCCGACCGCCGCACCCGACTGCCGGCCACGGCCTGCCGGGCGGGCACGAGCCGCTGCCCGTGCCCGGCCGCCGCCCGAGCCGACTGTCCCGCAGCGACCGCTCGGCGCACGGAGTCGGCGTTCGCGTCGGCTCCGCGCACAGGCGTCGGACCCTCGCCCCGCCTCTCCGGCCCTACTCCTCGACGAGCAGCCGCTCACGCAGCTGCGCCAGGGTGCGGGCCAGCAGTCGCGAGACGTGCATCTGCGAGATGCCGACCTCCTGGGCGATCTGCGACTGGGTCATGTTGCCGAAGAATCGCAGCAGCAGGATCCGCTTCTCGCGCGGCGGCAGGTCCTCCAGCAGCGGTTTGAGCGACTCCCGGTACTCGACGCCCTCCAGCGCCTCGTCCTCGGAGCCAAGAGTGTCCGCCACCGCGGGGGACTCGTCGTCCGTGTCCGGCACGTCCAGCGAGAGCGTGCTGTACGCATTGGCCGACTCCAGCCCCTCCAGGACCTCTTCCTCGGAGATGCCCAGTCGCTCCGCCAGCTCGTGCACCGTCGGCGAGCGGCCGTGCTGCTGGGAGAGTTCGGCGGTGGCCGTGGTGAGCGAGAGCCGCAGCTCCTGGAGCCGGCGCGGCACCCGGACCGCCCAGCCCTTGTCACGGAAGTGGCGCTTGATCTCGCCGACGACCGTGGGTGTCGCGTACGTCGAGAACTCGACGCCTCGGTCCGGGTCGAACCGGTCGACCGACTTGATCAGCCCGATCGTGGCGACCTGGGTCAGGTCGTCCAGCGGCTCGCCGCGATTGCGGAACCGGCGGGCCAGGTGCTCCACGAGCGGCAGATGCATCCGCACCAGCCGGTTGCGCAGCTCCGCCTTCTCGGCCGATCCGTCGGGAAGCCCGCGCAGTTCGACGAACAGCGCCCGCGCCCCGCTGCGGTCGTGTGGATCGTGGTGCCCGTGCTCGCTCATCTGGCCTGCCCGCTCCGCCTGCGACTGCTCCCACGCGACCGTGGGGCCCGCAGGCCCGTCCGCCCCGTCCTCCGGATGGGGCAGGGCCTGCTGCTCCGGGATGCCTGCTGCGCGCACCACCCCTGGTCGGATCGTCTCGTCCCGCACAGGACCGTCCCCGTTCCCGTTGCTCACGCCGGCCCGGGTCCCGCGCCGCGCTGTTTGTACAGGCTGATGCTGACCGTGCGGTCGTCGGCGACCGAGGAGTCGACCTTGCCGGCCAGCGCGGAGAGCACCGTCCAGGCGAAAGTGTCGCGCTCCGGCGCCCGGCCGTCCGTCGTCGGCGCCGACACCGTCACCTCAAGAGAATCCTCGATGAGCCGGAAGACGCAGCTGAGGACGGAGCCCGGCACGGCCTGCTGGAGCAGGATCGCGCAGGCCTCGTCGACGGCGATGCGGAGATCCTCGATCTCGTCGAGTGTGAAGTCCAAGCGCGCTGCGAGACCGGCCGTGGCCGTACGCAGCACTGACAGGTAGGCACCCGCAGCGGGCAGCCGGACCTCTACGAAGTCCTGATTCCCGGGCTCGCCTGCGATCTGGGACACCCTCACCTCCAAGGTGGCACAAACTCTTTCGAGGGTCCGGGAAGGGCGCCCCGGAGCCATGCGGTACGTCTTCGGTTCTGGTCCGGCGACGCTATCGCGATCCATGATGCCGTGTCGCCGGGCCCCGGGGCCTGCCCGCGGATCGTGAACGGACGGCTCCAGCCCATGAGTGTCACTCATGGTAAACCCACGAGTACACACGGTGGCTAGGGGCCTGCGGAGGTCAATTACGAACAACCAGCGCCGGATTGACGTACCCGGACGTCAGACGATCGAACCGTCCACGAAGCACCAGCGCCAGCTTTCGCCGGGCTCGAAGCTCCGCATCAGCGGATGACCGGTCTCCTTGAAGTGGGCGGTGGCGTGCTGCAGCGGTGACGAATCGCAGCAGCCGACATGGCCGCAGACGAGGCAGAGTCGCAGCTGCACCGGGTGGGTGCCCGCCGCGAGACAGCCGGTACACGTCTCACTGAGCGGGGCCGGCTCGGGGCGCGGCAGTTCGGACAGGTGCGGGCAGTCACTCATGATTGTCAGGTTACGACGGATGTGAGGACCGTGAGATGGACGCATTGCCTCTGGTGGCACTGGTCGCAGCCAGTGCGGCTGTCGCGGGGGCCGCGCGCCGCACCCCCGTGCCGGCCCCTCTCCTGCTGGTCACGGTGGGGCTGATCGCCTCGTATCTGCCCGGGGTGCCGACGTACACGCTGGACGCACACGTCGTGCTGCCGCTGCTGCTGCCGCCGCTGCTCTACACGGCGGCGGTCGACAGCTCGTACCTCGATCTGCGGGCCAATATCCGGCCGGTCGCGCTGCTCTCCGTCGGTTACGTGCTGTTCGCGACCGCGGCGGTCGGCTGGCTCGCGTACCGCCTCGTGCCCGACCTGCCGCCCACCGCCGCGCTGGTGCTCGGCGCGGTGGTCGCCCCGCCGGACGCCGTCACGGCCGCCGCGATCGCCCGTCGGGTCGGGCTGCCCGCCCGGGTCACGACGATCCTGCAGGGCGAGTCCCTGGTGAACGACGCCACGGCGATCACCGCGTACAAGGTGGCCCTCGCCGCCGCCATCGGCGAGGGCATGAGCTGGGGCGCCGGGATCGGTGAATTCCTCCTCGCGGCCGTCGGGGGTGTCGTGGTCGGCCTGGCGCTGATGGTGCCGCTGCACTGGCTCCGTACGCACCTCAAGGAAGCGCTGCTGCAGAACACGCTGTCCCTGCTGATCCCCTTCGTGGCGTACGCGGCGGCGGAACGCGTGCACGCCTCCGGGGTGCTCGCCGTGGTCGTCGTCGCGCTCTATCTGGGTCACCGGGCCTGGCAGGTCGACTTCGCGACCCGGCTCCAGGAGGCGGCCGTCTGGAAGATGGTCGCGTTCATCCTGGAGTCCGCGGTCTTCGCGCTGATCGGGCTCCAACTGCCCTTCGTACTGAAGGGGCTCGGTACGTACGCCGTGGCGGACGCCCTCTGGTACGCGCTCGCCGTGTTCCTCGCCGTCGTCGTGGTCCGCTTCGTCTGGGTCTACCCGGCGACGTATCTGCCCAGATGGCTGTCGAAACGGATCAGGGAGCGCGAGCCCGGCACGGACTGGTCGGCACCGCTGATCGTCGGCTGGGCCGGGATGCGCGGGGTCGTCTCGCTCGCCATCGCCTTCTCCATCCCGATGGTCACGACCGGCGGGCAGGCCTTCCCGGCCCGCAACCTCGTGCTGTTCCTGACCTTCACCACCGTCATCGGCACCCTCGTCATCCAGGGGCTCAGCCTGCCGCTGCTGGTGCGTGTCCTCAGGCTTCCGGGGCGCGACGCGACGGCGCAGACGCTGGCGGAGGCGCAGGCGCAGAGCGAGGCGTCCACAGCCGCCGAGGCACGCCTGGAGGAACTCCTCACCGACCGGCGCAACGCCCTGCCCGGACCGCTCACCGACCGGCTGCGCGCCGTCCTGGAGCGCCGCCGCAACGCCGTGTGGGAGCGCCTCGGCGCCGCCAACCCGGTGACCGGGGAGTCGGCGGACGACACGTACCGGCGTCTGGCCGGGGAGATGATCGACGCCGAGCGCGCGGTCTTCGTACGGCTGCGGGACGAGCGGCGGATCGACGACGAGATGCTCCGCACGTTGCTCAGACGGCTCGACCTGGAGGAGGCGGCGGCCTACCGGGAGGAATCGAGCGCGCCCTGACGGGGGCGTCTACGGCCGGCCCGTGACGACGGCCGCGACCGTGGTTCCCGCGGGGAACGCGCCCTCTTCGGCGAGCGTGGTGAGTGCGTACAGCAGCTTGGCGACGTAGAGCCGCTCGACGGGCAGCCCGTGCCGCTGCTCGAAGTCGTCCGCGAAGGCGTGCAGCGGCGGGGGCGTACGGGCGTATCCGCCGAAGTGGAAGCGTTCGTCCAGGGACCACGACCCGGCCGCCCCGCCAAATGCCTCCTGCTGCAGTTCCCGTACCGCGTCGCCGAGGAATCCGCCGCGCAGCACCGGGACGCCGAGGGCGCGCTGCCCCGGCGCGAGACCGGCGGCGAGACCGGCGAGGGTGCCGCCGGTACCGCAGGCCACCGCGACCAGATCGGCCCTGCCACGCAGCTCATGGCCCAGCTCCGCGCAGCCCTGTGCGGCCGCGGCGTTGCTCCCGCCCTCCGGGATGACGCAGCACTCCCCGTAGGTGCTCAGCAGCCCCGCCAGGACCTCCGGATCGGCCTTCGCGCGGTACGTCCCGCGGTCCATGAAATGCAGGGTCATCCCGTCGGCGGCGCACCGGGCCAGCGAGGGGTTGAGGGGGCGGCCGGCGAGTTCGTCGCCGCGTACGACCCCGACGGTGGGGAAGCCGAGCAGCCGCCCGGCGGCGGCGGTGGCCCGCAGATGGTTGGAGTACGCGCCCCCGAAAGTCAGCACGGTGCGCCCGGCGGCGGCCCGCAGATTGGGGGAGAGTTTGCGCCATTTGTTGCCCGGGAGATCGGGGTGGATCAGATCGTCCCGCTTGAGCAGCAGCCGCACGCCGTGGCGCGCGAAGCGTTCGTCCTCGGCCGGTTGCAGAGGTGACGGGAGCACCGGCCGCAGGCGGGACAGGTCGAGCGCTTCGGAAGGCATGACGCCATTGTCGTCGTGCCGCACCGGGCCGGGCCGGACAGGGGCGGGTACGGGGCATCTCAGGCGGTCCCGGATCCGGTCCCGCACGGAGTCCGTCGTGAAGCCGCGTGGATCGGTCCTGCCGTGGCGGCGAGATGGACCCGGCCGTCCTTGGCGATCACGCCGTGTCGCTCTCCGGGCTGTCTCCGGACCGGCGGTTCGGATCGTGAGCGAGTCGATCCGGTCAGACCTCGTGAGAACGGGCGGGGTTCAGTCCTGCGCGAGCCACAGGTCGGGGCCGAAGACCTCGTAGTGGATGTCGGCTGCCGGGACCCCCTTGGCCAGCAACTGACCGCGCACGGTGCGCATGAAGGGCAGCGGACCGCAGAGGTAGGCGTGGGTGCCCGGGGCGATCGCGAGGTCGCTCAGGTCGACCAGTCCGGTGCGGTCGGCGCGGTGGCCGGGCTCCGGGTTCTCGTACCAGAAGTGGGCGGCGGCGTCGGCGAGTTTGCCGGTCAGCAGGGCGTGGTCCGTGCGCAGCGCGTGGTCGGCGGGGGAGCGGTCGCCGTGCACGACGGTGACCGGGGCGCGGTGGCCGGTCGCCGCGAGGTGCTCCAGCATCGAGAGCATCGGGGTGCAGCCGATGCCCGCGGAGGCGAGCAGCAGCGGGGCGTCCGTGGAGTCGAGTACGAGGTCGCCGTACGGGGCGGAGACCCGCAGTCGGTCACCGGCTCCGACCTCGGCGTGGAGATGACGGGAGACCTCGCCGTCGGGCGATCCACCGCCGTGCACCCGCTTGACGGTGATCGAGCGCAGTGGCGAACCCGGGGCGCTGGAAAGGCTGTACTGGCGGATCTGGCGGGCGCCGTCGGGGAGTTCCACCTGCACGGAGACGTACTGACCGGGGTGGAAGGCGGGGGCGGGGGAGCCGTCGGCCGGCCGGAGCTGGAAGGTGGCGACGTCCGCGGTCTCCTCGACCCGGGCGATCACCTCCCACTCGCGCCACACGTCCCCGGCGACGATGCCCCGCTGCGCGTACAGCCGCTCCTCGATCGAGATCAGGGCGCCCGCCATCAGCCAGTAGACCTCGTCCCAGGCGGCGGCGACCTCCGGGGTGACCGCGTCGCCGAGCACCTCGGCGATGGCTGCGAACAGATGCGTGTGCACGATGTCGTACTGCGCGGGGGTGATGCCGAGCGAGGCGTGCTTGTGGGCGATCCGGCCGAGCATCACGTCGGGTCGGGTGTCCGGCTGCTCGACCAGCAGGGTCGCGAAGGCGGCGATGGAGCCCGCGAGAGCCTGGCGCTGGGCGCCGGACGCCTGGTTGCCGCGGTTGAAGAGGTCGCGGAGCAACTCGGGGTGGGCGTCGAAGAGCTTGCGGTAGAAGAGATCGGCGATGTCCCCGATGGCCGCCCCCACGGCGGGGAGGGTGGCACGGACAGTGGCGGTCGACGTCTCGGAGAGCATCTGTGGACTCCTGAATCTGGAATTGGTATTTGAGATTCTTATTTTTGGGCAGCGCGGAACCAGGTGGTGGCGCCTGTGGAGTGGTGTGCGGTGGTCCGGCCCCGGGTCAGCCGGGGGCCGGGCGGCGGCTGCTGATGCCGATCAGCAGCGGTCCGGTGGGGGAGGCGACGAGTTCGGTGACGGTGATCGGGTCGAGCGAGGCGTAGAAGGCCTCCTCGGCCAGGCGCAGCGCGCCGCGCAGTCTGCAGGCCGCGCGCAGGGGGCAGGGGACGGAGCCCTCGCAGTCGACGACGTCGCCGGGTCCTTCGAGCTCCCGGACGAGCGCGCCGATGGAGGCGGACCGGCCCGCTCCGGTGAGGCTGAGTCCGCCGCCGCGGCCCCGGCGTGCCTCGATGAGGCCGAGATGCTGGAGCTTGGCGACGACCTTCGCGCTGTGGGTGTACGGCACCTCCATGGTGGCCGCCACCTCTCGCGTGGTCGGCGGATCCTCGTTCTCCACGACGGCGAGGCGCATCAGCACGCGCAGCGCCACGTCGGTGAATCTCGTCAGCCGCATGACGGTCACGCTAGATAACTTGCATCGAGGATGCAAGTTAATGCCGCCCGCGGGCATCGCTGAGCGTCGTGCCCAGCCCAAAGCCGATTAGTCGCACTCATTTGTGTAATGGCGTGCCGACTCTCCGTGCTGAAAGGCTTCTTCGCGCAGGTCGACCAATGATCGAAAGGGCGTCACATGTCCGTTGGTGAAGAGGTTCAGAACGCGCCGGTGCCGCCGCAGCAGAGTCTGGGCACGGCGGCGGCGCGGAACCTCGCGACGACCACCAAGTCCGCTCCGCAGATGCAGGAGATCAGCTCACGGTGGCTGCTGAAGATGCTGCCGTGGGTCCAGGTGCAGGGCGGCACGTACCGGGTGAACCGGAGGCTGAGCTACTCGGTGGGGGACGGCCGGGTGACCTTTGTGCAGACCGGTGACCGGGTCGCGGTCATCCCCGCCGAGCTCGGAGAGCTTCCGGCTCTGCGGGACTTCGGTGACGAAGACGTGCTCGGCGAGCTCGCCCGGCGGTGTGAGCAGCGCGACATCGCCGCCGGCCAGGTGCTGGCCACCACCGGGGACGCGGCGGACCGCGTCTTCCTGCTGGCGCACGGCAAGGTCGAGAAGGTCGGCACCGGCCCGTACGGGGACGAGACGGTGCTCGGGGTCCACGCCGACGGGGCCTACTTCGGCGACCACGCCCTGATCGACGGCGACGCCGTGTGGGAGTACACCGCCCGCGCCGTCACCGACTGCAAGGTGCTGACGCTCCGGCGGGCGGATGTGCTCAACCTCGCCGAGCGCGCGGGCTCGCTCCACGCCCATCTCGCCGGACTGCTCAGCGTCCCGCGGCAGCGCACCAACAAGTACGGCGAGGCGGAGATCGGCCTCTTGGCCGGCCATGTCGGCGAGGCCGTCGTCCCGCACACGTACGTCGACTACGAGGCGGCGCCGCGCGAGTACGAACTGAGCGTCGCCCAGACCGTGCTGAAGGTCCACAGCCGGGTCGCCGACCTCTACAACCAGCCGATGAACCAGACCGAGCAGCAGTTGCGGCTCACGGTCGAGGCGCTGCGTGAGCGCCAGGAGCACGAGCTGATCAACAACCGGGAGTTCGGTCTGCTCAACAACTGCGACTACGGGCAGCGCCTCCAGCCGCACGACGGTGTGCCCGGCCCCGACGACATGGACGAGCTGCTCTCACGCCGCCGCGGCTCGAAGCTCTTTCTCGCCCACCCGAAGGCCATCGCCGCATTCGGCCACGAGTGCAACAAGCGCGGTCTGGTGCCGGAGACCGTGGACGTCGGCGGACACCGTGTGCCGGCCTGGCGGGGCGTACCGATCTTCCCGTCCAACAAGATCCCGGTCAGCGACGCCCGGACCACGTCGATCATCTGCATGAGGACGGGCGAGGACCAGCAGGGCGTGATCGGTCTCCAGCAGACCGGCATCCCGGACGAGATCGAGCCCAGTCTGTCCGTCCGCTTCATGGGCATCGACGAGCAGGCGATCATCTCCTACCTGGTGACGGCCTACTACTCCGCGGCCATCCTCGTACCGGACGCTCTCGGCGTGCTGGAAAACGTCGAGGTCAGCCGTCGGCGGTAGACCCTCGGGGCCCGGACGCCGGTGTCCGGGCCCCGTCAACCTCCGCCACCGGGCAGCCGTGCCCGGGGCGGCGTCGGGAGGACGTCCCAGTGAAGACCCATCACGCACCCCCCTCACCCACCCCCCGGGCCCCGGGGGACGACGATCCGGCCGCCCAGGGCCTCCGGGGCCCGGAGGCCCTGGCACCCCTCCCGGTCGCGCAGGGGCAGGAGGCAACGGCCCTTCTCGAACAGGCCCGGGTCCTCGTCGATCCCCAACTGCGCGTCGCCGTCGAGTCCTTGCCCGGATCGCTGCGGCGGGTGGCGATGTACCACTTCGGCTGGCAGGAGGCCAACGGCACCCCGTCCGCGGCGCGGGCGGGCAAGGCGATCAGACCCGCGCTCGTCCTCGCCGCAGCCCGCGCACTGGGCGGCGATCCGCAACGGGCGGTACGGGCCGCCGTCGCAGTGGAGCTGGCGCACAACTTCACCCTGCTGCACGACGACATCATCGACGAGGACCGGACCCGTCGGCACCGGCCCACCGCCTGGGCGGTCTTCGGCATCCCGGACGCGGTCATCGCCGGCGACGCCATGCTCGCCCTCGCCCAGCGGCTGCTGGCCGAGGACACCGACCCGGCCTCGGCCCGTGCCTCGGCAAGGCTTTCGGCCTGTGTCATCGAGCTGTGCGCGGGCCAGCAGGCCGACTGCGCCTTCGAGGACCGAGGTCCGGACGAGGTGTCGCTCGACGAGTGCCTGACCATGGCCACAGCCAAGACGGGCGCGCTGCTCGGCTGCGCCTGTGCGCTGGGAGCCCTGTACGCCGGCGCGGAGGAGCGGGCGGTCGGCGCGCTGGACGGCTTCGGCCGGGAGGCCGGCCTCGCCTTCCAGCTCATCGACGATCTGATCGGCATCTGGGGGGATCCGGCACAGACCGGGAAACCGGTCGGGGCGGATCTCGTCGCCCACAAGAAATCCCTGCCCGTGGTCGCCGCACTGACCTCCGCCACCCCCGCGGCGGCCGAACTCGCCGAGCTCTACCGGGGATCCATGAACACACCCGGCGAGGTCGGCCGTGCCGCCGACGCCGTCGACCGGGCCGGCGGCCGGGACTGGGCACAGATCAGCGCTGCGGACCGGATGGCCCGCGCGGTCCACCACCTGTCCCGGGCGGTACCCGACCTGGCCCCGGCGGGCGACCTCCTGACCCTGGCGGAGTTCGTCACCCGCCGGACGCACTGAGCCGGACGCACCGAGCCGGACGCACTGAGCCGGACGCACTGAGCCGGACGCACCGAGCCGGGGGGCGGAGAGGAGGAGGCGGCACACGCGGCGACAGCGGAGGCGGTACTCCGAAGGGGAGCGGAGGGCGCGGAGCGAGAAAGGGGACGGTGGAAGGGAGAACGGAGCAAGGAGCCGAGGTCACAGGCCCGTGAGGTGAAGAGGAGGGCGACCGGGCGACTGTCATGGGCACGGGCTACAGTCCGTGCCCATGACAGATGAGTCATGGGCAGGGTGGTACCGGGACCGGCAGGGTTCCGACGCGGTCATCCTCACCACCGACGGACAGCAACTCCGCCTCCGGATCAGGGGCATCGACTTCGAGGGCGAGAGCTTCGACGGCCTCGCCCCGGTGGCCGGCACTCCACCGGCCGACGGCCTGTTCGCCCTGGTGGACGGCGCGCTGGGCGACTGCGTCCTGGAGTGGGACCTGCCGCTCCCGGTCCTCTGGGACGAAGCCGTCCACCAGGCCACGCTCAGCTGCCTGTTGTCGCTGCGCCGCCCCGATCCGTACCTCCACCTGGAGCTGCAGTTCGGCGGGGCCGCCTACGGATCCCACCGCGCGGAGAGCGACTTCGCGTCCGCCCTCGCCACGATCCAGCGCACCCTGCCGCCCGGGGTGCGCCTCCAGACCTGCATCGCCTGCGCCTTCTCCGACTACTTCCCGGCCCCCGGCCGGGGCCTTTCCGGCGGTCTCGCGTGCTTCCGGGGTGCCAAGGACGCCTACCGCGGAGCAGCCGGTG
Organism: Streptomyces sp. NPDC014727; assembly: GCF_043083485.1. Classification (NCBI taxonomy): domain Bacteria; kingdom Bacillati; phylum Actinomycetota; class Actinomycetes; order Kitasatosporales; family Streptomycetaceae; genus Streptomyces; species Streptomyces sp. NPDC014727. Next base: position 16,748 of record NZ_JBIBYR010000010.1, read on the forward strand.
AGGGCGATGTCGTGGACCTGTGGGACCGGCGCACCGGATTCGTCCAGGAGATCTGGAGCTGCCGCGAGTACGAGCCCCGCCCGGACCGGGGTGCCGGCACCGGCCACCGGGGTGCGTTCCCGCTGGAGCTGGCCTGATCCTCTTTGTCCCTCCGCTGAAACCGACCCGACCCGACCCGACCTGATCCGACCCGTCCCGTACCGGAACCGATCCGGTACGGGACGGCTTCGTTGTTCCGAGCCCCGGGAGTCCCCGCCCGCCGTCGTTGCTCCGGACGTTGCTGCACATGGGGCTCCCGTGGGGCTGCCCGATGCGATGGCGCGAAGACCTGCCCGGCACTCGCCGGAACCTTGTCGACCCTCTATTGTTCTACTAGCATGCGAACAATGGAGGTTTTCATGATGCGTAAGAACCTGGGCCGCGCGCTACTCGTCGCCCTGCCGTTCCTGCTGGCGCTCGTCGCCGACCTGGTCCTGTTCGCCGCCTTCCGTGACCGGATGCCCGGCCGGCTGGCCAGTCATTTCCGGGCCGACGGCCGGGGGGACGGGCACATGGGGCAGGCGGGATATGCCGCGCTCGACGTCCTGTTGTTCGTCGTGATCGGAGGGCTGTGGACCCTCATGGTGGTGCGGGGAAAGTTCTACGGGCGCGCCCACCGCCGGCTGACCGCCGGTGGCTATGCCTTCGCCGGATTCCTCGGCTGGGTGATGGCCGCCGTACTGATCGCCAACGTGGATGCCGCCGAGAACGCACGGGGCGACGCCCAGGGGGTGTCGCTCCCGATGTGGCAGCTCGCCGTCGCCCTGGGGGTCGCCGTGCTCGCCGGGGGGCTGGGGCTGGCGATGGCCGCGCTCGCTCCCGTACCGGAGCCGTCGGCCGCGACCGGGCCGGCCATGGACGAAGCGCGGATCACGCTCGCCGACGGGGAGGTCGCCGGATGGGCGCGCGGCACCGGGAGCTGGTGGCTGCCACTGATCGCGCTCGCGCTCGTGGTCGGCGCAGTGGTGCTGTTGTTCGTCTCGGGCTGGGCCGCCGCGATCCCGCCGCTGCTCCTCGGGGTGCTGATGGCCGGCTTCGCCCGCCCGTACGTGGTGGTGGACCGGCGCGGCATCACCGTCTCGGGCATGCTTCCCTGGCCGCGCCTGAAAGTGCCGCTCGACCGGATCGAGACGGTCACCAGCCGGCACATCAACCCCCTCACGGAGTACGGCGGCTGGGGCTACCGCATCCGCCCGGGGCGGACCGGTGTCATGATCCGCTCCGGTGAGGGCATCGTGGCGACGCTGGCAGGCGGCCGGGACTTCGCGGTGACCGTCGACGACTCGGCGACCGCGGCCGCACTCCTCAACACCCTGATCGACCAGCGACGGGCGGAGCGCTGACCATGCTGTTCCGGGTCGATCCCACCTCCACCGTGCCGCTCGGCGATCAGATCGCGGCATCCGTGCGCCGCGCCGTCGCCGACGGGACGGTGGCACCCGGCGAGCGGCTGCCCGCCGCGCGGGTGCTCGCCGAGTCCCTCGGGGTCAACGTCCACACGGTGCTGCGGGGTTATCAGCAGCTCCGCGAGGAGGGACTGATCGAACTGCGTCGGGGGCGCGGTGCGGTCGTCACCGGCGGCGCGTCCCCGCATCGGGCCCGACTGCTCGGGCGGGTACGCGAAGTGGTCGCGGACGCACGTGAGTTGGGGATGACGGAAGACGAGCTGCTGGCCCTGGTCCGTACCGCGCTCAACAGCCCGTAGACGGGGGCGGGTTGCGACGGCCGGTCCGGCGTGGCGGCACGTCGCCGGAGTGCTCCCTTTCGGTCTTCGTCCGCGGGTCCGGGCGGCCACCCCGTCCTACGAGGTGGCCGCCCGGGCCGCTGAGCTGCCGGGCGGTGTCAGGAGGAGCTGCGCGCGAGCGCGGCCGCGAAGCCGTTCTGCCACAGGTAGTTCACCTGGCTGCGCTCGTTCGCGTTGGGGTAGGGATTCGTGCAGGACGTGCCGGGGCCGCCGCCCGACATCAGCTCGCTGCACGGACCGGAGTAGTGATCCGGCAGGCCGAGCACATGGCCGGTCTCGTGAGCGGCGACGCGGGTCGAGTTGTACTGCTGGTTCTGCGCGTAGTCGAGGAAGATGTAGCCGTTGCCGTGCCCGTCGGTGCTGGCGTACGAGCCGCTCGGGTCGTTGCCCTCGTAGTAGGCGAAGTCGGCGTTCGAGCCTTCCTGCAGCCGGACGTTGGAGACCGAGCTGTTCCAGATCTGCGCGCTGTTGGCTATCTGCGTGCGGAAGCTCGGCGCGTTGGCCGTGCTGTAGACGATGGTGACCGACTGGGTGCCGGGGTTGGCCGCCCGCTTCTCGGCGACGGACTTGGCGACCGCCTCGAAGAACGCCTTGTTGGCGGCGGCGCTCTCGTGCGACCCGGAGTGGGCGGTGTAGCCCGCGTGTTCCGCCGACGTGGCGGCGGGCGGTGCGGCGGGTGTGGGAGAGGAGGCGATGGCGGGTGCGGTGCCCAGCGCGGCCGCGAGCCCGAAGCCGAGGCCGACCACGGCCGACAGGACGGTCCTGGGGTGTCTCATGGGGGGTCTCCTACCGATTACCGATCCGATGAACCCGTCCGATGATCGGACTCGGACGGGAGGTGGTACGGAGAGAGTGTCGGGGAGCGGAAGCGGTGGCGGATGATGTCAACCGGCGATAGCACCGGCCTATCGCCACCTCCGGTCCTGTCGACGAATCATCTGACAACTCCCGCTGAATTAAAGGGCTTTGATGGGATTGCGGCGTCTGGTGCGTCAGCCGCCCGCCGCCCTACGCTCGACGGCATGGAGCTTGAGGTGAGACACCTCAGGGCGCTGTGCGCCATCGCCGACACGGGCAGCCTGCACCGAGCGGCCCGCACGCTGGGCGTGAGCCAGCCCTCCCTGACCACCCAGCTGCGCCGGATCGAGAACGCTCTGGGCGCCGAGCTGTTCCGCCGGGAACGGACCGGCTGCCGACCGACGTTGCTCGGCCGCGCCGTCCTCAGCCGGGCCCGCCCTCTGGTCGACGGGATGACGGCTCTGGTCAGCGACGCGAAGGCGGAGGCCGACGCGGTGCGCGTCTCCGGCCCGCGGCTGCGTATCGGCTGCACCGCCAGCCGGGTCATCGGCGGCTGGCTGCGCAGGCTGCGGCTCCGGCTGCCCGACACGGACATCTCGCTGCGGGTCGACGTATCGGCCAGCGCGCTGCTGCGCACGGTCGAGGCGGGCGGGCTCGACGTCGCCTTCGTGCACGAGGTCGAGGGCTGCCCGCTCACCGTCCCGGAGGGTTTGGTGCAGCGCGTACTCCTGGACCGTGAACCGCAGTTCATCTGCATGGCCCGGGACCATCCGGCCGCCGCCCGGCCCGTGGTCGACCTCGGGGACCTGGCCGCCGACCGATGGATGGTCGACCCCACTGTCGACGGCGAATGGGACGGTCTGCGCCGGGTGTTCGGAGAGGCCGGCCTCGCGCCCACCGTTCTGCACGGCGACTACCTCACCGCCGCGTCCCTGGTCGTGCTCGGCGAAGCGGTCGCCCCCTGCCAGCCCACCTCCGGACCGCGCGACGACATGGCGATCAGGCCGCTGCGCGACGACCCCCTCGCGGTACGGCTGTTGTTGGTGTCCCGGCCGGGCGCCGACACGGCGGCGGTGTACGCGGAGCTGGAGGCGGCCTACCGGGAGGCGGCCCAGCGCGCGGCCGGGTACCACCAGTGGCTGCTGCGCAACCGCAGTCCGCTCGCCCGCACGCCGTGACCGACCGCTGTCCGATTCCGCTGAGAGCGAGGAACGGTTCCGGTCCCGGCGTCCGGCGGGCAGAGTCGGGTCCCATGAGGCTTCTGATGCTGGGTGGTACGGAATTCGTCGGCCGGGCCGTCACCGAGGCGGCGCTCGCGCGCGGCTGGGAGGTGACGGTGTTCCACCGAGGCCGTCACGCGCCTCCGCCGGGCGTGACGGAACTCCTCGGCGACCGCACCGTCGAAGGCGGCCTCGCCGCGCTGGCCGGGGCCGCTGGTCGCGGCGCGGGCGCGGACGTCTGGGACCTGGTCGTCGACACCTGGAGCGGTGCCCCCGCGGCCGTACGGGACGCGGCCCGTCTGCTGGCCGGCCGGGCCGCCCGGTACGCGTACGTCTCCAGCCGTTCCGTGTACGACTACCCGGCCCCGGCCGGTCTGTCCGAGGACGGCCCGCTGGTGTCCGGTGCCTCGCCCGACGCCGGTGGGGACGTCCCGTACCCGCTCGCCAAACGCGGCGGGGAACTGGCCGCGCTCGACGCCTTCGGGGACCGCGCCCTCCTGGCCCGCGCGGGGCTGATCCTGGGGCCGGGGGAGAACATCGGCAGGCTGCCCTGGTGGCTGCTGCGAATCGCCCGTGGCGGACCCGTACTGGCCCCGGGAACGGCCGATCTGATGCTCCAGTACATCGACGCCCGCGACCTCGCCGACTGGCTCCTGGACGCCGCCCGCGCCGGTCTGCACGGGCCGTACAACCTGGTCAGCCGGCCCGGTCACGCGACCATGGGGCAGCTCCTGGAAGCCTGTGTACGCGCCACCGGCTCCGGTGCGGAACTCCGCTGGACCCCCGCGGAGGCCATTCTGGCGGCAGGGGTGGAGCCCTGGAGCGATCTGCCGGTCTGGCTGCCGCCGGGCGAGTCGTACGACACCATGCACCGGGGCGATGTCAGCAAGGCGCATGCGGCCGGTCTGCGCTGCAGGCCGGTCGAGGAGACGGTCGCCGACACCTGGAAGTGGCTGGGGGAGCTGGGCGGTGCGGCCCCGCAACGGCCGGACCGCCCCTCGGTCGGCCTGGACCCGCGGGTGGAGGCCGAACTGCTCGCGGGCAGGGCCTGACGCGCGCCCGCACACATGGCTTGCGCCGATGCGCCTCCGTGCGCGCGGCCTGCCCCGACGCGCATGGTTTCCCGGCGGCATCGCGGTGGTTCTGCACGTGGCCGGATCGGCGGCCACGCCGATGGCCCGCAGGGCGCGTCGACGCGGCTAGCTTTGGCCCATGGCCGAACTGCTGCTGCACCTCACCGAACGCCCCTTGTGGGAGGCGGCCCGCGGGATCGGGACGTACGAGATGTCCACCCGCGGCCGCACCCTGCACGAAGAGGGCTTCATCCACTGCTCGCTGCCGCACCAGCTCGACGGCGTGGCCGAGATGCTCTACGGCGCCGGGAGCCGGGCCGGGGCCGGGGACCAGGATCTGGTGGTCCTCGTCATCGACCCCGCCCGTCTCCCGGCACCCGTACGGTACGAGTCCGTCGCGCCCGGCGGCGAGGAGTTCCCGCACATCTACGGCGCCGTCCCGGTGGACGCGGTCGTGGAGGTGCGCCCCTGGCTCCGCAAGGAAGGCGACCCCGCATGAACCCCGCACCCCCCACCGGCCCCACGGGGCGCACCGGGCCGGAGAGCATCGGCGCTCCCATCGTCGCCGTCACCGGCGCGAGCGGTGCGGTCGGCGGCCGTGTCGCACGGCGCCTCGCGCAGGCCGGGGTGCCCGTGAGACTCCTCGGCCGCGACCCGTCCCGGCTGCCGGAGCTGTCCGGCGCCGTCGCCGCGTCGCCCGCCCCCTACGGCGACGGGGAGGCCATGCGCCGCGCCCTCGCCGGGGCGCACACCCTGTTCCTCGTCTCGGCGCACGAGAGCCCCGACCGGGTGCGCCAGCACACGACGGCCGTGGACGCGGCGGTCGCCGTGGGCGTCGAACGCATCGTGTACGTCTCCTTCGTCGGCGCCGCGCCGGAAGCGACGTTCACCTTCGCCCGGGACCACTGGCACACCGAGGCGCACATCCGGGTCGCCGAGGTCCGTTACACCTTCCTGCGCGACAATCTGTACCTCGCGGGGCTCCCGGCGATGACCGGCGCCGACGGGGTGCTGCGCGGTCCGGGCGGCGACGGCCGGGTGGCTGCGGTGGGGCACGAGGACATCGCGGACGCCGCGACCGCCGTGCTGCTGGCCGACACCGAGAGCGACGACACCCGCCACGACGGGGTCACGTACGACCTCACGGGCCCCGAGGCGTTCACCCTCGCCGAAGCGGCCGAGGAGATCGGCCGGGCCGCCGGACGCACCGTCACCTATGTACCGGAGACCCGCGAGGAGGCCTATGCCTCACGGGCCCGGTACGGGGCCGAGGACTGGGAGGTGGCCGGCTGGGTGACGTCGTACGAGGCCATCGCCGCCGGCGAGATGTCCACGGTCTCGGACGCTGTACCGCACCTCACCGGGCATCCGGCGACGAGCTTGGCCACGTATCTCAGCGAGAATCCGGAAAGCTACCGGCATCTGCTGAAGACGGACTGAGTCGGTCGGGCCGGGCGCACGCGGGCGTCACGGTAGGCGTCACCGCAGGAGGGAGGACAGGCGGGCATGCGTACGGAGACCCCGTGGGGCCCCTGGGACCCACCTTCGCTCGACGAGGCCGCCCGCCTGTTCGCCCCGGTGTCCGTCCCCTGGTGGATCGCGGGCGGCTACGCGATCGAACTCGCCGTGGGCCACGCCTTCCGGGACCACGGCGACATCGACGTACTCCTGCTGCGCCGCGACCAGCTCACCGCCCAGCGAATCCTGGCGGGCTGGGAGTGGTGGGCCGCCGATCCGCCCGGCACCCTGCGCCCCTGGCTCCCGGGCGAGGTCCTGCCGCCGTACGTCCACGACATCTGGTGCCGCCCCGGACCCGCCGAGCCCTGGCGCGTCCAGCTCATGCTCGACGACGCGGTGGGGGCCGACTGGCTGTTCCGCCGTGACCACCGCATCCGCCTCCCGCTGGACCGGCTCGGCCGGACCTCGAAGGACGGCGTCCCGTACCTGTCTCCCGAGGTGCAGCTCCTGTACAAGGCCGGGTCCCCACGCCCCAAGGACGAGCAGGACTTCGCGGCGGTGCTGCCGGTCCTCACCGCGGACCAGATCTCCTGGCTGACCGGGGCGATCGCTCTGGCCCAGGGCGCCGACCACTCCTGGGCGGCACGTCTGCGCGCCCACGCGGCCGGCTGACCCCTCCTCACCTCACGTACACGCCCGCCCGCGCCGCCGCGACCGCGGCTTCGGCGGCGCGGTCCGCCGCCGCCTCGTCGAGCGGGTCGCCGCTGGCCAGCAGCCGGTAGTAGAGGGGGGCCGACACGGCGCGGATCACCTCGTCCGGGTCCGTGCCCGCGGGCAGTTCGCCGCGGCCGACGGCGTCGGTGACACAACCGGACCACTCCTTGACGCGGAGCGCGTAGAAGCGGTGCAGCGCCTCCGCGGTGCGCGGATCGCAGGTCGCCGCCGCGATCACGGACTTGAACAGGGCGCCCTGTCGCGGATCGGTGAGGGTGGTGACCACCAGCCGGGCGTTGGCCCTGAGGTCCCCGGCCAGGGAACCCGTGTCCGTACGGGGTGAGGACTGCTCGGCCATGTCGTGGAGCAGGTCCGCGATCAGGCCGGTGGGGGTGGACCAGCGCCGGTAGACGGTGGTCTTGCCGACTTCCGCGCGGCGCGCGACATCGGCGAGGTCCAGACCGTCGAAGCCGTGCTCGGCCAGGGCGTCGCCCGCGGCCCGCAGCACGGATTCGCGTACCCGGGCGGTACGGCCGCCGGGTCGGACGGTGCCGGGTTCCGCATCCTCGGGTGTCATAACGGTTCTCCAGTTCCATTAGTTGGTCCGACTCTGTTAACGTGACTCTCATCCTAACGGAACCAAAGTCCCATTACACCTCTCGTCGAGGAAGGGCCATCATGTCCGCCCCCAGTCACGCACCATCACCCGACGCCACCGACGCCACCGACGCCACCGACGCCACCGACGCCACCGACGCCACCGACGCCGCAGGCATCGGCGACGTCACCGACATCGCCGCTCCGGTCGTCGCCCCGTACTCGAAGATCCGCATGACCGGACGGCAGAAGCTCGTCCTGGTTCTCCTTCTCGGCGCCCAGTTCATGATCGCCGTGGACTTCTCGATCCTTAACGTCGCGCTGCCCGTCGTCGGCGAGGGCCTCGGCTTTTCCCTCTCCCAACTGCAGTGGATCGCCACCGCGTTCGCGCTCGCCGCTGCCGGATTCACCCTGTTGTTCGGTCGCGTCGCCGACCTCGTCGGCCGCAAGGGGCTGTTCCTGGGCGGCATGGTCGTCCTCGGTCTCTCCTCCGCCCTGGGCGGACTCGCCACCTCACCCGAAGTCCTGCTCACCGCACGGGTGTTGCAGGGCCTCGCCACGGCTGCGGTCACCCCGGCCGGACTCGCCCTGCTGACCACCGCCTTCAAGGAGGGCCCGCTACGGGAACGCGCGCTGGGCCTCAACGGCGCTCTGATGTCGGCCGGATTCACCGCCGGGGCCATCCTCGGTGGTCTGCTCACCGATCTGCTCTCCTGGCGCTGGGCCTTCTTCGTCAACGTGCCGGTGGCCGCTCTGGTGGTGGCTCTTGCCCCCGCCTTCATCACCGAATCGCGTCCCGCGAACCGTCCCCGGCTCGACGTCCCCGGAGCCGTGACCGTCACCGGCGGACTGCTCCTGCTCGTCTACGGACTGACCCAGGCGGGTGAGTCCGGCTGGACCACGCCCACCACCCTGGTCGCACTCCTCGCGGGTCTCGTGCTCCTCGTGGGCTTCTGGCACGTGGAGAAGAGGGCCGCTGCGCCGCTGGTTCCCGTGCGCATCCTGAAGCGGAGCAGTGTCATCTGGGGCAACACCGCCGGCCTGATCGCCTTCGTCACCGAGACCTCACTGGTCTTCCTGCTCACCCTCTATCTGCAGGAGGTTCTCGGCTACTCGCCGCTCGCCACCGGTCTCGCCTTCGGCGTCCTGGGCATCGGCACCGTGATCGGCGGCGCGTCCGGCGGTCGCACGGTCGGTCGGTTCGGCAGCCGGGCGACCATCGTCACGGGTGGCGTCGTCCAGGCCGTCGCCACTCTTTCCCTGGTGGCGCTCGGAACGTCGGGGGCATGGATCTGGCTCCTGCTGGTGGCCACGTTCATCGGCGGCATCGGCAACATGCTGATGATCGTCGGCTTCATGGTCACCGCGACCTCCGGACTCCCTGACGAGGAACAGGGCCTGGCGACCGGCCTCGCCACCATGACCCAGCAGGTCGGCATCACGATGGGCATCCCGGTGATGAGTGCCGTCGCCACCGCCCGGATGTCCGCTCTCGGCGACACCGGACCCGAAGGCGTCCTGTCGGGTGTCTCGGCCGCGATCCTGGTCGACTCGGCCCTGGTGTTGGTCGGCGCGCTGCTGGCGGGCGCCTTCCTCGGCCCGCGTCGGGCGAGGGCCGGCTCACGGCGGTGACACGAGACGCCTCCGCGGCGGCGCGAACCTCCTTCGTGGGGCCCGCGGTGACGCGAGGATGCCGGACGGAGGCCGATCCGTCCGGCATCCTGGCCCTGTCAGCCCTCGTCGTGCGCTTTCCGCAGCGCGGCGATGTTCAGCTTCTTCATCGTCATCATCGCCGCGGTGGTGCGGGCGGCCTTCGCCGCGTCCCGGTCGCCGATCAGATCGATCAGCGCCTCGGGGACGACCTGCCAGGAGACGCCGTACCTGTCCTTCAGCCAGCCGCAGGGCCCCTCTTCGCCCCCGTCGGTGAGACTGCTCCAGTAGTAGTCCACCTCGTCCTGGTCCGCGCAATGGATCTGGAACGAGATGGACTCGTTGAAGGTGAACTGCGGTCCGCCGTTCAGCCCCACGAACTTCTGGCCGTTGATCTCGAACTCGACCGCCATCGCCGACCCGGCGGGCCCGGGGCCCGCTTCGGTGTAGCGGCCGATCCTGCCGAGGCGGGAGTTCTTGAAGACCGAGAGGTAGTACTCCGCCGCCTCCTCTGCCTGTCCGTCGAACCACAGGCATGTGGTGAAGCCCTCGGTGGTCATCGCTGTCTCCTGTCGTGAGCGCATGTCTGTCCCTGCTGCGCGCATGTCCACCCATACCGACTGATCCCGCCCCGGAAACTCATCGGTCACATTTGGGGTATCGGTGACACCCCGGTCGACGGCCGACAGCCACGGATCGGTGCGCGTCCGGTCCGGGCCGGGATCGAACCCGTCCTCCACGTACGAAGAGGGGAATCGGCCCCGTCCGGCTCCATATGGTCCCGGTGGGTGCGGCGAGAGTGACCGGCGACGAACGCGACGATCGGCGGCCGCATGGACGGCGACGGACAGCATCGCAGCAGGCAAACGGACCGGAACGATCGCCCCCCGGATCGGACGAGGGGCGGCAGACCTCTGGTGACGGTGAAGGCCGGGGCGGTCGCCCGGCCCTCGCCGCGGACAAACGGCTCGCTCCGGAGGGAGTTGACCCTACGCTTCTGGGAACGGGACCGCGCAGTCCCGCAGGTTGCGGGAGCCGTGGCAGAGCGGCCCATTGCAATCGGCGTGCGGGAGGTCCTCCGCATGCCGACTGAGGGGGTTCGGGCGGACCTGCCCTCCCCGTCCGCGGGTTCGAATCCCGTCGGCCCCGCAGCCGTTCGGCCGATCCTGTGCGGTCGGTCCGGACGGCCCGACGCCGATGCCGGGACAAGAAGGCTCCCGGAGTTCGGAGCGGGACGATCAGGCCCTTGGTCGCTCCCGCGGCGGCCTGAATACGAAACTCCACCCGGTCGACGACTGCCAGGCACGCACCACGCCCGTCTGCATGCCGAACGCCCCAGCGGCGTCAGCCGATTCGGCTGGTGAGCACGCCGCCGTCCACGAAGGTCGGCTCCTTCTACCAGCCGCTGGGCAGTCCGGTCGCGTCGTCACGGAGCAGGTGCAGGAGCACCGCCCTCGTCCTCGGCAAGCCTCGGAAACGGTCCTCGCCGAGAGAACCTCACTGGCCCACTCTGCCGTCGACGCACTCGCGCAGCAGGTCGGCGTGCCCGCAGTGACGGGCATACTCGTCGATCCTGTGAACCATCAGCTCCCGCACCGCAATTCGGTCCGTCCCCAGACGCTCACCCAGATCCGGGTGCTCGGCCAGCGCGGCATCGGTCGCGGCCTGCTCGCGCTCCAGGTCCAAGTACGCGGTGTCGACCTCGGCCTGCTCTGCGACGGCGCCCTCGAAGTCCGCGTCGCGCTTGCCGTACAGCTTCGGCAGCGGATCACCGTTGCTGATCCAGTTGCGCCAGTCCCGTTCCACCTCGGCGAGGTGCCGAACCAGGCCGAGCAGCGACATCGTCGACGGCGGAACCGACCGACGGGCCAGTTGCTCCGCGTCCAGGCCCTGGCACTTCATCCGCAGGGTCATGCGGTAGTTCGTCAGGAAGTCCTGCAGTGTCGCCAACTCGCCGTCCGGACTGGGTCCTTCGCTGTTGCGGGGGTCGTCGTCCGGGTCGACCCACATGTCGGGGTAGATGGTTGCCGGGCTCCAGCGTGCGGGTGTGTCGCTCATGCGTGCCATGTTGGTCCGCGAGGGTCCGAGTCGGCCAGTGCGTTTCTCACCGGTGTGCGCACATCAAGCGGATCCGGCTCGTCCTCGGCCATGCGTCCGCCGTCATCGCGCCGCGGATCCGCGCCCACCCGTGCCCGTACGCAGAAGACCGCACCCGGTCCGTCATGGACGCCGTGTTCGGCGGCCTGCGGACCGGGTGCGGTCGGGTAGGCGATTCGACCCACGAAAGTGAAGGTCGGGCGGCCCGAGCCAGGATCAGGCCTTCTTGGTCTCCTAGTAATGGGGCGGGTCGGTGACCTGCGGGGTTGTTCCCTGTGGGTCGCTGACCTGGCCTTTTGTTGATGGCTGGCGATGGGGTGCGACGGTCTTGATCGGGTGTCCTGCGGACTGTGTGCGGACTGGCGCGGGACCGCGCGAGCGTGGAGCCACCGGGTGTGAGTCGTTGAGGTACCTCGTAGTGCTCGTACACCGGCTTGCGGAGGTCCAGTACGTCGTCCGATGCATTGTCTCCTCGGCCACCTTGCACCGGATGCAGCGGCTTCCTTCGGCGGCTGAGACCGCCACGGTCAGGAGCGCTGTATGGCTCCCGACGCGAACAGCTGGACCAGGGTCGAGGCGATATGCACCGCCATGACCGCCTCCTGCACGGTCTCGTCCCGGGTCTCTTGCAGGTTGCCGTGACGGCTAGTCTGTCCCGTCCACAGCAGGTCCATCATGCTCTCCACTACCGCCAGGCCCTCTGTCCCGGACGTCCCGATGATCGGCACGCTGAGCTTTGCCTGCACCTGGCGGAACTCCCCGAGCATCGTGCCTAGCGTCGCCTTGGCGTGCTTCGGCTGCAGGGTGGCGTGCGCGGCTGACTCGACCGCCTTGATTGCCTCGCTGTACGCCTTCAGCGGATCGGGCTGCAGGGCGTACACGGCGTCGAGGGCCTGCCGTAGGTGACGGGTGGCCGAACCGCGCTCGGGTTGGTCCGCTGCCTTGGCGGCCTCGCCGGTGACCGCCGCCACCGCCGAGTCGACGCGCCGCACCAGGGCCCGCCCGTCAGCCCGGATCGTGTAGAGAGACCGAGCGTCGTCGAGGAGCCGCTGCAGCGGGACGCGGTACTGCGTGTCGGGCAGGGAGTTCGCCGTGATGAGGGCAGCCTGCCACGCCGGGAGTCCTGCGGTCAGCGGAGTGTTCTGCCATCCGCGGGTGGGCACCAGGTCGAGCAGTGCGTCAGTAACATCCAGCAGCTTCTCGGTCGGAGTCCAGTAGGCGATGCGCTCGCCGGTGGCGACGTCCTCGTGCCCGCTCTCCTCGGTGTACAGAGCGACGTCGATCCGGACGGCGGCCCGCTCGGCGGCACCGGTATACCTCTCGGTCGTGGTGCGGACCCACTCCCTGAGCGGGAGTTCGAGGCTGGCGGGGCGCCGTCCCGCAGGGCACGGGCAGCAGGAGCATCGCGGTCGGACAGAGGAACTACTTCGCAGACACCGGACGTTTCACCGAGTTCGTCGTGGCGTGCCTGTGACGTTGTGTCAGTTGGTGAGTCGGCGGTAGATGATGAGGGCTGCGGCTATGCCGACGAAGCCCAGGAAGTGCTCGGCCGTGCGCTCGTAGCGGCGGTGCAGGCGTCGGCATCCGGCCAGCCAGGAGACCGTGCTCTCGACGGCCCAGCGGTGTCGGCCGAGCCGCGTGGAGGACTCGATGCCTTTGCGGGCGATGCGGTGGCGGATGCGACGCTCGCGAAGCCATTTCCGCAGGTGGTCGTATTCGTAGCCCTTGTCTGCGTGGAGCTTGGCCGGGCGCCGGCGGCGCGGTCCGCGGCGGGAACGGATAGGCGGGATCCCGCGCACGAGCGACTGCAGGCCGAGGCTGTCGTGCGTGTTGGCGCCGGAGATGCCCAGCGACAGGGGCAGTCCGTTGCGGTCGGTGATCAGGTGGATCTTCGAATCCGGCTTGCTCTGCGAGCAGCACCAGCCCACCGGATCCGTGGAACCCGACGCGACAACCGGCCCGTCAGCCTGCCCAGACTCCGTAAACCCCCGTCAACACTCACCACAAAGGTTTCGCGAGCAAGCTGACGGGCCCTCATGCACGATCGAGGCTAATGCCAGCCGTCGAGGGAGACCTCCGGGCCTCCCGTGAGGTATCGATGAAGGGCGCTTGAAGTGGTGTCGACGAAATTTTCGGGTAGTGCATCGGCGTCCACCCAGCGGACCTCGGAGTGCTTGCGGGGTTCGCGGTTTTCGGGTTCGCCGGTCCATTCGTGGGTGGCGAAGACGACCGTGAGGAAGCCATTGGGGGACTCGACGCCCCAGGCTCCGTGGATGATGTGGGCGACCTGGAGAGCCTCCGGCTTCACCGTGAGGCCGGTCTCCTCGTAGAGCTCGCGGACTGCGGTCTCGGTGATGGGTTCGCCCGGTTCGCTCTTGCCGACAGGGAGGTCCCACATTCCCTGGGCGAACTTGGCTTTCTCGCTGCGTTGGAGGAGGACGACGCGGTTGGTGGCCTTGTCGTGGACGATGACGGCCGCGACCAGCAGGGTCATCGATTCAAGCGCCGGCTTGAGGGCCTTGGGCTGGTCGTCGGTCTGCTGGGCCACGGTGTTCCCTTCGTCGGGCGGGTTGTTGGGCATGTTAGGCGAGGGCCTCGCGGGCGCGGCGCGCGAGATCCGCGGCGCCGGGAACGCGGCGGCGCTGGTAAACCGCGAGCGTGGAGCGGATCGAGGTGATCGCCTTGCGGGTGCGGTCGGAGGTCATGCCCTCCATGAGGACCAGGGCCTGGGTCCAGGCGGCGACGGCCTCGTCAGCACGGGTCTGGGCGGCGAGGCTGTCGCCGAGGTCTGCGTGGGTGAGAGCGTGGACCCGCTTGTACTTCGCGGGGTCCCAGCGGGTGAGGGCGTCCCGGTGCTGCTGTTCGGTGCCGACGTGGTCGGCGAGGTCGGTCAGGGTGCGGGCGGTGTGGCTGGCCACGGTGCCGGCGGCCGGGCCGCTCACACGGGAATAGCTCGGCTGGGGGCCGTCGTCCCGTAGGAGGGCGTCCTCGGCGGCGAGCAGGGCGCGTGCGGCCGAGGGGTTCTCGTCAGTGGCTGCGTAGGCGCGGGCGTGGGTGATGTGGAGGAGGGCCTCGGTCTGACCGTCGACGTGGCCGAGACCTGTGCGGAGGGCGCCTTCGACGAGGTCGACGCAGTGGTGAGGCTGCTTGAGGCTCAGGGCCTGGTGGGCGAGGGCGCGCATCATCCAGGCGGCGTGGCCGTGGGGGTCGGCTTCGCAGGCGAGCTTGTAGCCGACCTGGTAGTAGCGCTGGGCGGCGCCTTCCTGGCCGAGGTCGTGGTGTTTCCATCCTGCGAGGTAGGCAAGTTCGGCGACGGCGCCGAAGGCGGCCCGGCGTAAGGCTTCGCTGGGGAAGCGTCCGCGCAGCATGGGAGCGGCGGTGTCAGCGAGGTACGCGGTGACCGTGGTCAGGCCGTGCCCGCCGCCGAGGCGCTCGTCGGCCGCGCTGAAGGCTGCCGTGATCTGCCGTACGACGTCCACGTCCTCCGTGCCGACCTGGGACGTGCCCGTGCGGGCGCGGAGCATGCGGGCGGTGGCTTCGTGGTTGTAGCCGAGGGGCATGGCGACGCCGGCGGTGGTGAAGGCTGCGATGGCGAGGAAGCGGCGGCGCTCGACGTCGGCCCGGCCCAGGTCGGTGACCGCGAGGACGGGGTCGGATTCCGCCGGCTCTTCGTCATCACCGGCCTGGAGGCCGATCTCGGTCTGGGTGACCGTGCGCCCCGCTCGGCGGGACAGAGCTTCGGCGAGGTACTGGCCTACCCGGCCCGACGGGGCGCGGGTGCCGTTCACCCAGTGCGAGATGGCCGACTTGTTGGTCTGGAGGATCTCGCCGTTCTCGACGGCGATGCGCCGCACGTCTCTGGCGAGGCCCTCGTAGGTGCAGCCGGCCGCCGCGATGACTTCGCGCAGACGGGAATTGGGGTCTCTCTGCGCCGCCACGATCGCCTCCACTCCGGAGCTGTAAACCGCGTATACCGCTTCAACTGCCCTCCACCGTACCCACTGAGCGTGACCACCGGTTCACTTATCAGCAGCCGCCCGGAACGGCGCGACCGTGATCCAGGCTCCCCCTTGGTCCGGGCGGCACCCCGAAGTTCCGTACACCCACACCAGGCTCGGGCATTCCTGTGCCCGGACCCGGCCGATCAGAGACGGAGACACGGTGACCACCATCGACACCACGGCCATCACGGTCGAGCTGCCCGAGGCGTTCGACCCGCGCTGGAGCCGCCTGCCCGGCATCCAGGTCGACGGCCGACGCATCACGATCGACCCGGCCGAGTACTTCTTCCGCTTCGAGTCGAGCACGTGGCTCGTCGCCGACTGGGAGCTGGTCAAGTCCCAGCTCCTGAACGTGGACGAGACGACCGAGAGCGCGGTCGAGCAGCTCGCGCTCGACTTCATCAAGCAGCACGGCGAGTCCACCTCGGATGCCACCCGCGTACTGGCCACCGCCTACGAGGTATACGCGTACCTCTTCCGCGACGAGCACCTCGACGGACTCGGCCTCCCGCAGATCACCGCGGAGCACCTGCGGATGCTGCGCGAGGCGGCCACCCTGATGGCGCTGAACAAGGTCGAGCTGGACGGGCACATCTCCAACGTCGGTCCGTGCTGGTTCTTCCCCGCCGCCACCTCCGTCGTCTTCGACTTGGACGACGAGATGGGCGGGACGCTTGACGAGGTGTACCACGGCGGCTGGTTCAACGAGCACCGCCGGATCGAGTCCATCAAGGCCCACGCCGCGCTAGGCGGCCGGCTCGTGCACGGCTGCCAGTCCGTGCCGGACCAGTCCGGCGGCGTGGTCGCGCCCTACGGTGCCTCGATGGCGAACTTCCGCGACGACCTCGCCGCGTTCAAGGCGGGCTGGATCGAGCAGGTCTACGCCCACCGCGTGAACCCCGCCGCGTAACCCACCCGATCAGGCTCCGGGGCGGGCCGGCATCCCTCGCCCGCCCCGGACGCCACCATCCCCCGGAGCCCCACGTGACCACGAACCCCAGCGCCGAACTCCTCGACAACCTGCTCACCGCGACCGGCCAGACCACCGCCGTACGGGAGGAGGTACGCGTGTGGTCCATGTCCGGAGTCGAGCGCGTGACCTTCCCCGACGGCTCCACGGCCATCTTCAAGTACGCCAAGAAGCCCTTCGACTGCGAGGACCAGGCCCTCCGCCTGGCCCACACCCTCGGCGTCCCCGTCCCCCAGGTCCACGCCTCCGCCGTCCTGGACGGCTGGCTCGGCATGCTCATGGAAGACCTCGGACCCTCCGTACGCGAGGCCGACGACCTCGACGGCGTCGCCGCGGCCGTGATCCTGCACGGCACCCGCACGGCCCCGCCCTTGCCCGTCCTGGACCGCGAGCGGCTGCGGACGCTCCCGGCCCGGGCGCTTGAGCATCTCGAACGGCTGCGTAAGGCCGACCGGTGGCAGGACGCCGACGACGTCGAGGATGCGCTCGACCGGATCGCCCAGGCCGCCGAGGCCCGTTCGGCCGGAGCGACGCTGGCGCCCTTCGGCTGGGTGCACTCCGAGTTCCACCCCACCAGCCTCCACATCGGCGAGCGCGGATGGCGACTGCTCGACTTCGCCCGCGCCTTCACCGGTCCCGGCCTGCTCGACCTCGCCAGCTGGCACGGCACCATCGAGCCCCCGCACCCCGTGCGCCTGCGCGTCTTCCTTGAGCAGTACGTCACCGCCGGCGGCACCCCCGACGCCCTCGCCCCGCGCGGCGCGCTCACCGCCGAGAACTGGGCCCTGGGCTGGCACCGCATGTGGGCCGTCGAGTGGTTCATGGAGCAGTCCATCCGATGGATCAACGACCCGGCCACCGACCCCGCCTACATCAAGGCCGTCCGCCGCCACCTCACCGACGTCCTCCACCTCCTGGAGATCTGACGTGCTCGCCCAGGCATCCCCATGGCACGCCCACGCACTCCAGCGCACCGCCGCTGGACTCGCCGAACCCCTCTCCGTACCCGCCCGGATGGAATGGACCACGAGACCCGGCCAAGGTCCCGGAGCCGAGATCCTCGGCCCCGACCTGCGCGGCAAGCGACTCCTGGAACTCGGCTGCGGCCCCGGCCACAACGCCGCCCACCTCGCCACCCGCCACGGCGCCCACGTCACCGGCGTCGACCTGGTCGGCCTGCAGGTCCGCCGCGCCCGCTCCCACTACGGACGGCTGAACAACCTCACCTTCGTCGCCGGTCACGCCCTGCACTACCTGCACGCCTCCGACGAGCAGTTCGACGCGGTCTACTCCGTCTTCGGCGCCGTCGGCCTCGTTGCCCCCGAGCTCCAACTCCCGGCCATTGCCCAGCGCCTCACGCCCGGCCGGGTGCTCGCCTTCTCCGTCCCGCACCCGCAGCGTGGCGGCCGAAGCCCCTCGGGCGACGACCGGCCTCGTCGCGACCACGTCACTCTTCCCGATCGCACCCGCCTACCCATCGCCCGCTGGGAGTTCTCCACGGACCGGTGGGAGCAGCACCTCAGCCAGGCGGGTTTCTGGCTCACCTCGGCCCAGGAGTTCCACGACCCCCGCATGGGCCACTGGCCCACCACCCTGCTGATCCTCGCCCGCAAGCTCTGACAGCCGCGTTCATCCGGCCTCTGGAGGACCGATGTGCCCGCCCTACCTGCTTCTCGACATCGACGGCGTCTTCATACCCTTCCCCGACGAGCACGGCTCGGCCCCGTCCACGCACGCTTGCCACGACGTCGTCCCCACCGGTCGCAGCGCCGATAACCCCGTTACCGTCTGGCTCCACCCCGACCACGGCCGCCTGCTCATGGACGTGATCCATACCGGCCTGGTCACCCCGGTCTGGTGCACCAGCTGGCGGCAGGACGCCACCACCCTCATCGGCCCGCTCCTCGGCCTTCCGACCCTGCCGTACATCGATCTGCCGCGCCCCCAGATCCCCACCAGCCACCCCAACGGCTACCTGTGGAAACGCGACCACGTCGACGCCTGGCTCGGCGACGCCCCCGCCGTCTGGATCGACGACGACTTCACCGGCCTCGACCACGCCTGGGCGGCGGAGCGCACCGCCCGCGGAACGGCGACCCTCCTCGTTCAGCCCGACCCACACGACGGGCTGCAGCCCGAGCACCTGACTGAGCTCACGACGTGGGTCTCGCAGTTGCCCGCAGCCCGCGCCGCCTGACGACTGATGCCCTCGCTGCCACGAGCAGCGAGGGCATCAGAGTGGCTGTGGGCCCTGCCTGCATGGGCGCCGTTCAGTTTCTGAACGGGATGGCAGCGCGCCTGGTCGCGCGGCTGAGTACGCTCAGTGTGCTTGGGCGTCGCTTTTATGGCCCAGGTGAGGGCTGAACGGCCGGGGGGAAGCCCAGCTGGTCGAGTAGCGTGCCGAAGAGGTCTTCTGCGAAGGTCTTGTGTGAGCGCAGCAGTTCTTCGATTCTGGCCGTCTGTGGCGTGACCGGGATGCCGGCGGTTGCGGCCCAGGCAACGGCGCCCGCGGCGTCGGTGGGGATATCCGCTTCGAGCTCGGCGCGCTTATGTCTGACGGCGTCGTGGAACTCTGGCGTGTCCAGCCAAAGGAGTTGATCATCGAGGTCTTCGGGCTCGTTGACCAGGAGCCTGGCGGCGATGTCCAGGTTGAGCCATGCCTGCCAGCGCTGTCCGATGGTGTCCAGCCCGGTCACGAGGGCGAGGGAACTGTCGGAGACGTCGGCGACGCAGGCCGGTGCCCTGCTCCACTCGGTCAGGGCGGGCAGGTCCGCGTCATCCCATGTCCCGTAATCGAACTGGAGCGTCTGCCAGCCGCCCGGCCGTGACTCCCATGTGTGCACGGTGGCCTTGACTTCTTCGTCGAGTCTGTCGAACACGGGAGCGTCCAGCAGAGGGCAGTTACTGCGAGCAAAGACGAGGTGGCCCGAGAACCCCACGGCAGTTCCTCCTTCGAGATGTTGGGCGCACCCTATGGGCTGCCGCTGACAACGCCGGCATGGTCAGCATCTGGGCGCGGTCCGTCCAGCTCATCTGCTGCGACGGCGATATCGATGAGGGGTGTGGCGATGGCAAAGAACGCGAGGAAGTGACGCCCAGGGAGGGGAAGCTCTGGCAGCCGGAGGCGGTGCTGCCAAGCTCAAATCGATCGCTACTCTGTTCGCATGCTCGCGAACGGAGATCGCCAGTTCCCCACCGCGCTCGCCGCTGCCATGGCGGTCCGGCTCGCGTGCGTTGGCGAGGACGGTGTCGACTTCGAACCCTACGTGTCCTTCCTGACTGCCGATGAGACCACCGAGTGGTTCCGCGCGTGGACAGGCAACGGCGAGCTGAACGGCGACGATTTCCGCGTATTTGGCCAGGATGGCACCGGCGGGAACGCGGCGTTCTGGCTGGTTCGTCCAGGTCGGGAACTGGTAGAGCAGCCCGTTGTCTTTCTGGGCTCCGAAGGAGAGACAGGCGTCGTCGCTCGCGACCTGGGTGCCTTCCTGTGGCTACTGGCTGGTGGCTTCGGCCCGTGGGAAGCAGCCACCTCGTACGAGCCCGAGCCCGATTGGGCCCCCCAGGTCAATCGCGACATGGCGGCGCTCGCGGAGCAATTCGCTCCGGACTGTCGAGCGTCGGCAGCAGCGATCATCGCGCAGGCCGCACAAGAGTTTCCCGACTTCGACGACACCATCATGAAGCTTTGCCGTTGAACCTGACCTGATGCCCCCGTCACGACGCGTGGCGAGGGCATCTGACTGGTGCGTCAGCGGTGCCGACTGCGCTCTCCGGGCCTCATGGCCACTGGTGTGGCCGGTGGGTGTGGCGTGGTGGACATGGACGATGTGCCGCTGACGGTGCTTTGCCTGCGAGCCGCTTGAGCCCGCCGGTTCGGTTGAGCGGTGATGCGCTAGTTGAGGACCTCGGCTGGACGCTCGGCACCGTCGAGCTCTCGCTGCGTTCCGACCTCGGCGAGGAGGCGCCGGGGATTGTGGCCGGCGGTCTCGGCGCGGGCGAGGGTCGTTGTCAGGGCGGCCCACGCAGGGTCGGCGAGGACGCGGTCGGCGTGATGGGGGAGGGCCGCGCGAAGGTCCTGCTCGAAGCGCTTGGCGGTTGTGGCGCATGGAGCGCGGCGGGCGAGGTCCGCCAGGACGGGTGGGGCGGCCTGCTGGTATCCCGCCTGGAGGTGGCGGAGGGCTTCTTCGGCCGCAGCGGCCTGCTGTTCGTGGCCGCGTTGTTCGTGCCACTTGGCGGCGGCGCGGGCCAGATGCACGGTGGCGAAGAGCAGGGCGATGGCGAGCCCGCCCGGCTCGTTGGAGGCGTAGGCGAGTTCCTTGGCGGCCTTGCGCAGGGCAGTGGCGGCCTGGTGGTCGGCACGCGTGGCGGAGCGGCGGGCGCGGTTGAACGCCATTGCTGCCGCTCGTAGTTCCGCCCGGTGTGGGCCGGTCGTGGCGCTGGCGATGTTGTACAGGGCGTCGCCGAAGGCGGCCAGGTAGCCCTGGGCGGCGGCATCGTCACCGGAGTCGAGGAGGGTGTGCGCCGTGTGTATGGCGGTGGTGGTGTGCCGCCATGGGGCGCTGGGGTCCGCCACGTACCGGGGGCGGTCTGCCATCTCCTGGTCGGGGAGGCGTTCGCGTAGGCGGTTGATGGAGAGGTCGGGGGCGAGTTTGGAGCCGCCGTACCAGACGGGTTCGCCGGCCGCGTTGGTGTCGCCGGGTGCGGCGAGGCTGTAGCCGATGACGTCGCCGGTCTCGGGGCCGAGTCGCG
This sequence comes from Streptomyces sp. NPDC014727, assembly GCF_043083485.1. Classification (NCBI taxonomy): domain Bacteria; kingdom Bacillati; phylum Actinomycetota; class Actinomycetes; order Kitasatosporales; family Streptomycetaceae; genus Streptomyces; species Streptomyces sp. NPDC014727. The sequence continues at coordinate 37,861 of NZ_JBIBYR010000010.1, forward strand.
TCTTGACCTTGATGCCGAGGGACTGCAGCACGGTGAAGTAGTCGGCTTCGTTGCGTACGGCAGCGGCGACCGCGTACGCCTGCTCTCGCAGCCAGTGCCGTGCCGTGACCGTCTGGCCCTGTCGCTCCGCCTTGGCACGTTCGGCGCCGGTGGGGGTGCGGGGCGCGGTGAGGTCGCCGGACTTCAGGCGGCGCAGGCCGAACTCGGCCTCGATCTTGCGGCACTCCGCTTGTGCCCGCTGTCCGTCGCGGTGCGTGCGTGGGCGGCGCCCGTCGGCGCGGACGGTGGTGGCCATGATGTGGATGTGGTCATCGGCGTGGCGTACCGCGATCCACCGGCATGCCTTCTCGTCGCCTTCGGGGGCGATGCCTGTGGCGTGAACGATGCGGCGGGCGACCTCGGCCCACTCGGCGTCGGTGAGGTCGCGGTCGCCGGGCGCGGTGCGGACCGGGCAGTGCCAGACGTGCTGAGGTGGCTTCTTGCCGCCCAGCTCGCGGGTGCGCAGGTCGACGTGGGTGTCGAGGCTCTTGGCGAGCTGGGAGTAGGTGGCTGCCGGGTCGCGGCCGGGGTCAGGGGCGCCGGCCATGTCCCAGGCGGCGACGATGTGAGGGTCGGTGTGTTCGTCGCGGCGGCCGGGGCCGAAGAGGTAGACGATCAGTCCGCGGGTGTCGGAGCCGGTGGAGACGTCAGGAACCATGCGCGGTGCCTTCCGTCAGGAGCTGGTCGATCAGTCGGTAGCTGTTCTCGGCGACTTGCTCGATGCGGTCCAGCACCGCCTCGGCGCGCTCGGGCACGGTTCCTCGGTGGATGGCTGCGGTGATTTGATTGAGGTTGCTGCCGATGCGGTTCAGCGCGACAGTGTGTGCCTCGACGGCCTCGATCAGTGGGCGGAGGGGATCGTCCTCCGGGCTGCCGACCAGCCCTGCCTTGCCCAGGGCGACGGCGAGGGCGGCGTCACCGACGAATCCGGCGAACTTCTGACCGCGCTGGTGAGCGGCGGCGCTGATCACACCGACCGCAGTCCGCGTGAAGCGGATGGTCTTCTCCTGGTCGCGCTTCTCCAAGGTGCGCTTGCGGTTCATCAGTGCGGGCAGGGCTGGGGCGTCGAGATCTCGCCAGGAGGGCTGCTCGACGGGCGGTTGGACATCGGCCGGCGGCTGAGTGCGTGGGGCGATGGAGTCGGCTGCGGGCGGGCAGCTGGTCTCGGCTACACCCTCCTCCGGCTCGGGCGCCCCCTGGCGCTCGGCTTCCTCCTCCGCCACCCCTGGGACGGGGGCAAGCGCGGACGAAGCCTCGTCAGAGGCTCGTTCGCTCCAGCTTGCTGCTGATCGGCGGGTCAGGCCGAAGAATCCCTTGCGGCGGCGGGTGGGGGCGTTGTCGGTGCTCGATTCGGGCATGGTGGTGCTCCGGTGGTCGTGTGGGGTGGGGCTTCGTCACGTCCGTTGCATCCGTCCCGTAGCTGGTCAGGACAGGTACGGAGACGGTCGCAGGTACGGAGTGATCCGTATCGGCAAGGAACTCCGTCCCCGCGCTGACCTGCGCGGGGACGGATGCGACGGATTGATACGGAGCTGGTGTCAGCGAGTGGGCCTGGGGCCTGCAGGCCCGGCAGGCGGGCCGATGGGCAGCGTCCCGGACGGAGAGGTGGGCGGCTTGCCCTGGGCTCGACGTGCAGGCACGGTCTCCTCTGCTGCGGGGGCCGGTTGGGCAGGGTCGGGGCAGTAGCGGGCCCAGGCGTCGAGGAACTGGTTACGGGCGTACGCCTTGGCCTGCCTGCCGTTCTCGAAACGGTGGTTGGCCGGGCTGATGCCGAAGTCGCGCAGCAGATTGGCCAGGTGGTAGGCGTTCAGGCCCTTCGTCCCGTACTCGGCCCACGGCGCCTCCGCATCCTGGAGGAGGGCGGCGAGCAGGTCCTGGCTGCGCAGCGCCTCCCTATGGCCCTCCTGCTCGAACACGCGGCGGACGTCTCGCAGCAGCCGCGTCTTCAGCGTCGTCTGCTCGTCCTGGACCACCTCGTTGCGCGTCATCGCCAGGCAGGCGGTACGGACCCGCGAGGGCCAGTGCCCGCCGGCCAGGTCGGCGACGATTACCAGGGGCTCCCAGGTGTCCGCGGCCCGGTCCTCGACCGGCATGTTCGGAACCAAGCCCTCTGCGGTGCTCCGCAGCGGGGCCAGCCAGGCGGTCAGCCGGTCGCGCAGCGTGTTCAGTTCCGGAACGGAGTACCGCGAGCGGAACGGGGCGATGCGCTCGCCCGGCTTGCGCTTCTGCATGCGGAGCACGACCGCCCGGTCCATGATCGTGTCTGGCAGGTCGCCGATCCCGGCGAGCGCCGCCATGGCGAAGGTGGGAAACGCCGTCGGCTTGTGCTCCGGGCCGGAGATCCGCCAGGCGGGGCGGTTGCGTTGGTGCCCGGCGTTCAGCAGGCCGCGCAGGTCCTCCTTGTCGCCGGCCTTTGGGCCGAAGATGGTGTCGGCCTCGTCCACCAGGAGCGTCGGCGGGTTCTTGCCGATGACGCGGAAGACCACCGCGGGCGAGGTGTTCACCGTCATCATCGGCTGGTGCACGGTCTCGTGGAGCACGTCCAGGACGCGGGACTTGCCGCACCCCTTGGTCGGCCCCACCACCGCCAGCCGTGGCGCGTGCTGCAGCGCGGGCTGTATGTGGGAGGCCGCCACCCAGAGGGTGACTGCGGTCAATGCCTCGTCGCTCGGAAGCATCACGTACCGGCCGATCGCCGCACGTAGGTCATCCAGCAGCGGGGCTCCTTCATCGGCCGTCTCGTCGCTGGCACCGGCGCGGTCCCCGGTCCCCGATCCGCCGTCGGGGACCACGGTCCCCGCAGATGCGTCGGGACCGTGGCCCTCACCACCGGCCGGGACTACGGCGTGCTCGTCCGGGATTCGGGGACCGGGTTCGGGGACCAGCGGACCGGAAGGCTCTGCCCGGTGCTCGGCTTCCGCTCCGGCGGGACCGGTCCCCAAAGCGCTGACCTGCACATGTTCCGTGCTGGGGGAGTTTCGGTCCCGGACCGGAACACCCGTCGCAGGGGACCGTGACTCCGTTCGGTCCCCGTTGCGCCAAGGGATGCCTTGGCCGGGGACCGCGGGGGTGGGCCAGACAACCTCGGATGCGTTCGAGGTGGCGGGGGACCTAGAGTCCTCCATCGACGTTCCTCTCAGGTGAGGGACGGGACGGGCAAGGTCCCGCCCCTCACCGGTTCGTTCGTTCAGGGATGGGCGACAGGCAGGGGAATCTCCGGCCCTCGGCGTTGGCGCGCCGGGGGCCGTTGCTGTGTCCGGGGCTGCCGGCGGCTCATGAGACCAGGCCCCACTCGTCTCGGCCGTCGATCAGCGTGCGCTCGTAGCGCAGCAACTCGGCCTCGGGGTACAGCACCCTCTTGCCGACCTTGATGCCGCGCGGCCCCTTCTTGATCTGGCGCCAGTAGCGGACGGTGCTCTCGGCCGTGCGGTAGCGCTCGGCGACCTCGGCGGTGGTCAGGTATCGCATGCATTCCCATTCGGCTAAGTGGCGATTCGATCTGCATAAAGTTGTACCCCGGGATCGGCGGTTAGCCAAATCGGGAAGCCCATGTTTCAATTTGGATAGTGACGGTCATGATGGAGGTTCGATGGCAGGCGACAGGCCCGAAGGCGGCGAGGTGCCGCTGCTCTACAGCGAAGGGAACGTGGCCGCGCGCGTGGCCCTGGAGCGCGAGGTCAGAGGGTGGAGCACGACCGAGCTGGCCGAGCGGGTGACCAGAGCCGGCATCAAGATGAACCAGACAGCGGTCTGGCGTATCGAGAACGGCACGCCTCGCCGGCGCATCAATCTCGACGAGGCCCTCGCCTTCAGCCGCGTCTTCGAGCTCCCCCTCGAAGAGCTGATGTCCCCGCCCCTGGAAGGGCTCGACATCGACAGCCGGCGGCTTGTCCAAGAGGCCGTCGAAGCGTTCTACGAGGCCCGAGATACGCGCGACCGTCTACACCACGCCGTGGTCGCCATCGCCGACCACATCAAGGCCCACCCCGACAGCTCGCGGGCGATCCACGAGCAGTGCCTCCGCCTCATGGGCGACGAGCGGGACGCTCGCACGCTCAGCAGCGACATCGAGGACGGCGGTCACTACTGACAACCGACACGAAGGAGAGGCCACTTGGCCAACATCCAGAAGCGCCCCAACGGCAAATGGCGGGCCCGCTACCGCGACCTCGACGGCAAGGAGCGCGCCCGCCACTTCGAGCGGAAGCTCGACGCCCAGCGTTGGCTCGACGAGGTCACGGCCAGCATCGTGACCGGCCAGTACGTCGATCCGCGTGCCGGACGGATCACGTTCGAGAAGTACGCGAAGAAGTGGGAGGAGTCCCTCATCGCCAGCGAGGCGGGTGAGCGCATCACCGACAACGCGCTGCGGCTGCACCTCGTCCCGGCGCTCGGATCCCGCGCGATGGCGGCGATACGCCGCAACGACATCCAGGTGCTGTTCAAAAACCTGTCCGAACTGCTCGGCCCCGGCAGCGTGCGCAACGTCTACGACGTCCTCGTGCGCGTGATGACCGCGGCCGTGGAGGACAAGGTCATCGCCTCCAGTCCGTGCCGCCGGATCACCCTCCCGCCCACGTCGGACGAGGAGGTTACCCCGCCCACGGTCGCCCAGGTCGAGGCCATGGGCCGGGTGATGCCGCCGTACATCCGCGCGGCGATCGTCACGCTCGCCGGGTCAGGCTTGCGAATAGGCGAGTTGCTCGGCCTCAAGGTGTCGGACGTCGACTTCAAGGCCGGCATCATCCGCGTCGAGCGGCAGCGGCTCCAGTCGGGGAAGATCGGCCCGCCGAAGACCGCGAAGTCCCGGCGCACGGTGCCGGTCGGAGAGGTCGTCACCGACGCCCTCCTCGCGCACCTCGCCGCACGCCCCTCCAAGGAGTGGCTGTTCACGATGGAGGAGGGCGAGCCGCTCAACTACCGCCGTTGGAAGACAGAGTGGAACTGCGCCCGCAGGGCGCTCCAGGCGGAGGAGAACGAGGCGGCCAAGCACGAGGGCCGCAAGCCCGTCCAGCCGCCGCACATGGTGACCCACGACCTGCGGCACTTCTACGCCTCCGCGCTCATCGCCGGCGGCGCGAGCGTCAAGCAGGTCCAGCTTGTCCTCGGCCATGCGTCCGCCGTCATCGCGCCGCGGATCCGCGCCCACCCGTGCCCGTACGCAGAAGACCGCACCCGGTCCGTCATGGACGCCGTGTTCGGCGGCCTGCGGACCGGGTGCGGTCAGGTAGGCGATTCGACCCACGAAAGTGAAGGTCGGGCGGCCCGAGCCAGGATCAAGCCTTCTTGGTCTCCCAGAAGATCTTGTCGATCTGGGCGATGTAGTCCAGCGCCTTCTGGCCCGTGGCCGGGTCCGTGGAGGCCTTCGCCGCCGACAGCGCCTTCAGGGCGTCGTTGACCAGCTGGTGCAGCTCCGGGTACTTCTCGAAGTGCGGGGGCTTGAAGTAGTCGCTCCACAGCACCGAGACGTGGTGCTTGGCGAGCTCGGCGCGCTGCTCCTTGATGACCACCGCGCGGGCCCGGAAGTGCGGGTCCTCGTTGGCCTGGTACTTCTCCTGGACGGCCTTGACCGACTCCGCCTCGATGCGGGCCTGGGCCGGGTCGTACACGCCGCAGGGCAGGTCGCAGTGGGCGCTGACCTTCACCTTGGGGGCAAACAGGCGGGAAAGCATTGAGCTGTCCTTCCTCGTGATCGTCTTCTCAGGTGGGACATTACTCCGTGAGAGACGGGTTTTCGTGGGTGCCCCCATGGGCTTAGGCCAAAAGTCCAGGGTGGGATTGGGCCCAGTGGCCGAATGTACGGAACGCTGTACCGGACGGTGTACTGGATGGACCGGGAAGGTGCCGGAGAGATGCGGGAGGTGCCGGAGGTGCCGGAGCTGACGCGGGAGCAGCCCGCACGAGGGCTGGCCGGGCGTGTGCCGTTCCAGGTGGTGGAGGTGACCGGGCCGTCGATGGTGCCCACGCTGCATCACGGGGACTGGCTGCTCGTGCAGTACGGGGCGCCGGTGCGCCCCGGGGACGTGGTGATTCTGCGCCATCCGTTCCAGCAGGACCTGCTGGTCGTGAAACGGGCCGCCGAGCGCCGACGGGGCGGCTGGTGGGTGCTGGCCGACAACACCTTCGCGGGCGGCGACAGCACGGATTACGGGACGGTGCCCGACGAGTTCGTGCTGGCCAGGGTCCGGGCGCGCTACCGGCCGTTGAAGAAGGATCAGCGGTCGGTCTGGTCCGTGCTGATCTGGGCGGTCTCCGCGCTGCGGCCGGTGTCGGCGGCGCGTTCGGTCTCCAGGCGTTTGCGGGCCCGGTAGGCGGCCACGTTGGCGCGGGTCGCGCAGCGGTCCGAGCAGTAGCGGCGGGAGCGGTTGGTCGAGGTGTCGAGGTAGGCGTTGCGGCAGGGCGCCGCCTCGCACAGGCCGAGCCGGTCCACACCGTAGGAGGTGAGATGGAACGCCAGGCCCATCGCGGCGATGGCGGCATACCCGGCCGTCGCGTTCGACGGGTGGTCGGCCAGGTGCATGTGCCAGTCCGGCTTGCCGTCCTCGTCGCGCAGGTCGTGCCCGGAGATCTGCGGGCTGACGGGGAACTCCAGCAGTAGCGAATTGAGCAGGTCGACGGCGAGCGTCTCGTCACCGCCGTCGGCCGCTTCGAAGACCGCGCGCAGCCGCGCCCGTACGGACCGGAAGCGGGTCACATCGGCGTCCGTCGCCCGCCGGGCTGCCTGCCGGTTGACCCCGAACAGCTCGCGGACCGCCTCGACGGAGGTGAGGGAGTCCTTGTTGCGGGCGGGCTCCTCGGTGTTGACCAGACGCACGGCATAGTCCGAGTAATAGGCCAGTTCCACTTGTAGTCCTTACGGCGTCGGTCTAGAGTCGATGCAGCGAGCGATGTAATGGGCTTTCTCGGTACCAGGGTATTACATGGAGGTTCCTCGTGACGGAGACGACAACAGGTACTGACTGGGCGGCCTGGCAGGAGAGCTGGGACCGCCAGCAGGAGTGGTACATGCCCGACCGCGAAGAACGGTTCCGGGTGATGCTGGACATGGTCGAGGCCGTGGTGGGGCCCCGGCCGAGAGTGCTCGATCTCGCATGCGGTACGGGAAGTATTACGGACCGGCTCCTCAAGCGGTTCCCGGAGGCCACCAGCACGGGCGTCGACCTCGACCCGGCCCTGCTCGCCATCGCTCGCGGGTACTTCGACGGCGACGAGCGCGTCACCTTCGTCACCGCCGACCTCAAGGACCCCGACTGGGCAGGGAAGTTGCCGTACGACTCGTACGACGCCGTCCTCACCGCCACGGCCCTGCACTGGCTGCACACCGAACCCCTCGCCGCGCTCTACCGGCGGATCGGCGGGCTCGTCAGGGACGGCGGGGTGTTCATGAACGCCGACCATATGATCGACACGCAGACGCCCAGGATCAATGCGGCCGAACGTGCCCACCGGCACGCGGCCATGGACCGGGCGAAGGCCGAAGGCGCACTCGACTGGGCGGACTGGTGGGCTCTCGCGGCCAAGGACCCCGTCCTCGCCGGGCCGACCGCCGAGCGGTACAGGATCTACGGCGAGCACGCGGACGGCGACATGCCGTCCGTGCGCTGGCACGCCGACACCCTGCGCGTGGCCGGGTTCGGCGAGGCGCGGACCGTCTGGGCCTCCCCGTCGGACTCCCTGGTGCTCGCCGTGAAGTAGCGGCAGCACGCACGGGAAGGGGTGGTACGGGCCGGGACCCGTACCACCCCTTCTTTTTCTCCGCTCTGATGCAACCCGCCGTACGTCCCGCCGCACTGGAAGGGTGAGACGGTCCGCACCCGCGGACCCGGAGAGGGGCGCCGACGATGCGGATCGATGACGATGCCGCGCTGCACGCCTTCGTCGAGGGCAGGCGGACCGCACTGTTCCGCAGCGCGTACCTGCTGTGCGGAGACCGGCACGAGGCCGAGGACCTGGTCCAGGCCACGCTGGTCAAAGTGGTGCTGGGCGGGCGGCGGCACGGGCGTCTCGACAACATCGAGGCGTACGCGCGCAAGACCCTGGTCAACACCTTCATCGCGACCCGCCGCCGGTTCTGGCGGCGCGAACACGCGTACGGCGAACTGCCCGACCGCGCGGGCGACGCGCCCGACACGGACACCGGCCTCGCGGTGCGGGCGGCCCTCGCCCGGCTCACGGACAAGCAGCGGGCCGTACTGGTGCTGCGCTACTGGGAAGACCTGAGCGTCGAGGCCACGGCCGGACTGCTCGGTATGCGGGAGAACACGGTCAAGAGCCATGCGGCTCGGGGGTTGGCGGCGCTGCGCGCCGAGATGGCGGAGGAATTCGTATGAACGACGTGCGTGAGCTGCTGGGGCGGGTCGCCGAGGAAGCGGGGCGGCCGGTCATCTCCACCCAGGCGGTGTACGCCGGGGCCGCCCGGGTACGTCTGCGGCGCCGGCTCACCGTCTCGGTCGCGGCACTCGCCGTGGTCGCGGCGGGAGCGGCGGCCGTACCGGGACTGGCCTCGGGCGAGAACGAACAGAACGCCCCGGTGGCGGCCCCGGCCGAGCTCACGGGCAGCGACGGCCGGACGCAGCGGCTGGCCGAGCTGCTCCCCGAGGGCGTGGGGAAGGTCGAACGGGTCTCGCTGGCCGTCATCATCAAGGGCGCCACCCCCGAGCAGGCCAGGGACCACCTGGACGGACCGCTGGACGGGCAGTACTCCGTACGACGGGACGGCGGCGTCGGCTACCTCGTCATCGGCTTCCTGGACGGCCGGCAGGCCGGCAGGAAGTTCGGCGGGCAGGACCCGGCCGCCGAACTGTGCCGGCCGGTCAACGGGGAGCCGCGTCCGGACGACTGCGTACGCGAGGAACTCCCGGGCGGACGCGTGCTGACGACCTGGAAAGACCCCATGAACTACTCGGGCACGCCCAAGTGGGGACCTGAATTCGTGGGGCGTCTCACCCTGAAGGACGGCGGAGTGCTGGCCGTACGGGACAGCACCGGGTTCACGAGCGACCGGGCGCAGGGGCCGCTGCTCAAGAATCCGCCACTGACCCGTGCCCAGCTGCGGAGCCTGCTGCTCAGCCAGGAGCTGCTGCCGAAGAAGGGGTGACGCACACGAGGAAGGCGGTACGGACCGGGTCCGTACCGCCTTCCTCGCGCGTTCCGGTCGCGGCGCTAGAGGACCTTCGACAGGAAGGACTTCGTCCGGTCGTGCTGAGGATTGGTCAGCACATCGCGCGGGTGGCCCGACTCGACCACCACACCGTCGTCCATGAAGACCAGCGCGTCGCCGACCTCACGGGCGAAGCCCATCTCATGGGTCACGACGACCATCGTCATGCCGTCCTCCGCGAGCCCGCGCATGACGTCCAGCACGTCGCCCACCAGCTCCGGGTCGAGCGCCGACGTCGGCTCGTCGAAGAGCATCAGCTTCGGCTCCATGGCCAGGGCGCGGGCGATGGCCACCCGCTGCTGCTGGCCGCCGGAGAGCTGTGAGGGGTAGTTCTTCGCCTTGTCGGCCAGGCCCACCCGGTCCAGCAGCCGCTCGGCCCGCGCCCGCGCGACGGCCTTGGACTCGCCCTTGACCTGGACCGGTGCCTCCATGACGTTCTCGATCGCCGTCATGTGGGGGAAGAGGTTGAAGCGCTGGAAGACCATGCCGATGTCCCGGCGCTTCAGGGCGACCTCGCTGTCCTTGAGCTCGTAGAGCTTGGTGCCCTTCTGGCGGTAGCCCACCAGATCGCCGTCGACGTAGAGCCGTCCGGCGTTGATCTGCTCCAGGTGGTTGATGCACCGCAGGAAGGTCGACTTGCCGGAACCGGACGGGCCGATCAGACAGAAGACCTCGCGCGGGGCGACCTCCAGGTCGATGCCCTTGAGGATGTGCGCGGCGCCGAAGGACTTGTGGACGCCCTCGGCCTTCACCATGGCGGCGGTCATGCCATGCCTCCCTTCGGGCGGCCCAGGGACGTCAGCTGCGCCCGGACCTTCTGCATCGGGGTCGGTGGCAGGCTGCGGCTCGAACCGCGTGCGTAGTACCGCTCCAGGTAGTACTGGCCGATGCTCAGCACCGAGGTCAGGATGATGTACCAGGCCGCTGCCAGGAACAGCATCTCCACCGTGGCGCCCGAGGTCTGCGAGACGTTCTGGGTGGCCCTCAGCAGCTCGGTGTACTGGGCGGCCACCGCCAGGGACGAGGTCTTGAGCATGTTGATGACCTCGTTGCCCGTCGGCGGCACGATGACGCGCATCGCCTGCGGGACGACGATCCGGCGCAGCGTCCTGGCGTGACTCATGCCCAGCGCGTGTGCCGCCTCGGTCTGCCCCTCGTCGACCGACTGGAGGCCGGCGCGGCAGATCTCCGCCATGTACGCGGCCTCGTTGAGGCCGAGGCCGAGCAACGCGCACAGGAAGGGCGTCATGAAGGACGACCACTCGTCCTTGTAGATCGGCCCGAGGTTGATGTACTCGAAGACGATGCCGAGGTTGAACCAGACCAGGAGCTGTACGTAGACGGGGGTGCCGCGGAAGAACCAGATGTAGAACCACGCGATGGCGGAGGTCACCGGGTTCTTGGAGAGCCGCATCACCGCGAGGACGATGCCCAGGACCACGCCGAGGACCATCGCCAGCACGGTGATGATCACGGTGTTCTTGACGCCCGTGAGGATCTGGTCGTCGAAGAAGTAGTCCGGGATGGCGCCCCAGTTGACCCTGCCGCGGGCGAACGCGGAGACCAGCAGGGCGAGCAGGCCCACCGCGACGACCGCGGTGACGTACCGGCCGTAGTGCCGGACGGGTATGGCCTTGATCGTCTGCGGTCCTGCCGCGGGTACGGGGGGAGCCGGCGGGGTGGCCGCCGGGTCCGCCTTCTCGATTTCAGTCACAGCTGATGCCTTTCAGCTCTGGACGCCGGTCAGGATCCGCCGTTGAGCTTGGCCTCGGTGACCGCGCCCGCCTCCACGCCCCACTTGGCGACGATCTTTCCGTACTCGCCGTTCTTGATGATCGCGTCCAGTGCCGCCTGGACGGCCTTGGTCAGCTGGTCGTTGCCCTTGGCCACGGCGATGCCGTACGGGGCGGCCTCGACCTGCTCGCCGACGATCTGGAAGTCGTTGCCGCCGCCCGAGGTCTTCACCGCGTACGCGGCCACCGGGAAGTCGGAGGAGCCGGCGTCGGCGCCGCCGCCGCGCAGCCGGGTCTGGGCCTCCAGGTCGTTGTCGAACGCCTCCATGGCGATCGTCTTGCCGCCCGTACACTTCTTCGACTCGGACTTGGCGAGGTCGTGCGAGACCGTGCCGCGCTGGACCACGATCTTCTTGCCGCAGAGGTCCGCCCAGGTCTTGATGCCCCGGTCGTCGCCCTTCTTCGTGTAGATCGAGACACCGGCGGTGAAGTAGTCGACGAAGTCGACCCCCTCGCCGACCTTCTTCTTGGTGGCCGAGTCGACACCGTTCTGGCGGTCCTTGGTGTCCGTCATGGAGGACATGGCGAGGTCGTAGCGCTTGGAACGCAGACCGGTGAGCAGTGTGTCGAAGGTGCCGTTCTCGAATTCGAAGGTCACTCCGAGCTGCTTGCCGAGCGCCGCTCCCAGGTCGGGGTCGATGCCGACCGTCTTGCCGGACTTGTCCTTGAACTCGACCGGCGGATAGGCGATGTCCGATCCGACCTTGATGGTGCCCTTGTCCCGGATCGCCTTCGGCAGCAGGTCGGCGAGCGGGGCCTTTGTCGCGTCGGGGCTCTTGGAGCCCTTGTCGGTCTGGTCACCGCAGGCGGTCAGCAGCAAGGTGCCGGCGACCGCGATGGCGCAGACCGCTGCAATCCGGGACTTCGCGGTCGTACGACGGGTGGTGCTTGCGGTCATGATCAGGTTCCTCCGGCAGGTGAGGGCTGTGTTGCCGGGCGGTGAATGACACGCGTCATCGGGTGTCGCCGCCCTGTGCGATTACGGCATCTTGCCATTCGGATTTGCCCAAACAGTGGGCCAGTCATGTCAAAATCGGGTAACGGGCGATTCCGAACCTCAAGCGGCCGGTACACCAAGGTCGGACCATCTGTGGGGATTTCATCTTCATGCCGCAGGATCTGCGGCGTGTCTCGACTGGTGGACGTCATTTCGCCGGTAGGCCGACTTGTCCAGATATTCGACTATGAGTCACATCACCGCGTCGAGATGGACTCGTCGGTCACGTGGTCCGTCGGGTAAAAAAGACCTTTACACCCCTCATCCGGGGCTCAGGACGCGTGTGCGGCGCGTCCGCGCGTATGTATCTCTCCCTGCCGGGGCGGGCCAACCGCCGACGCGGGGCACGTACGCGGTGCCCGCCCACCCCTCCTCAACCAGGAGTGGCCACCCTCAAACGATGAAGACTTAAGGGGTCAACACCATGGCAGCGGAGATCGTCAATCCTCGCAGCGACAGCACCACCGACAGCGCCACCGACGAGCCGTTCGATCCGGCCTTCGCGCTGCACCGCGGCGGCAAGATGGCCGTGCAGGCCACCGTTCCCGTCCGCGACAAGGACGACCTGTCCCTCGCGTACACACCCGGCGTCGCCAAGGTGTGCAGCGCCATCGCCGAGAATCCCGAGCTGGTCCACGACTACACCTGGAAATCGCAGGTCGTCGCCGTCGTGACGGACGGCACCGCGGTGCTCGGTCTCGGAGACATCGGCCCCGAGGCCTCCCTCCCGGTGATGGAGGGCAAGGCGATTCTCTTCAAGCAGTTCGGCGGTGTCGACGCGGTGCCGATCGCGCTCGCGACCACCGACGCGGACGAGATCGTCGAGACGGTCGTCCGCCTCGCGCCCTCCTTCGGCGGGGTGAACCTGGAGGACATCTCGGCGCCGCGCTGCTTCGAGATCGAGCGCAGGCTGCAGGAGCGGCTCGACATCCCGGTCTTCCACGACGACCAGCACGGCACCGCGGTCGTGACGCTCGCGGCCCTGCGCAACGCCGCGAAGCTGTCCGGCCGGAACCTCGGCGAACTGCGCGCCGTCATCTCCGGCGCCGGTGCGGCCGGAGTGGCCATCGCCAAGTTCCTGCTGGAGGCGGGGCTCGGCGATGTCGCCGTGGCCGACCGCAAGGGCGTCGTCAGCCGGGACCGCGAAGACCTGACCGACGTCAAGCGCGAGCTGGCCGAGCTCACCAACCGGGCCGGGATCTCCGGGACGCTGGAGAGCGCGCTGGCCGGTGCGGACGTCTTCATCGGCGTCTCCGGCGGCACGGTGCCCGAGGCGGCCGTGGCGTCGATGGCGCCGGGCGCGTTCGTCTTCGCCATGGCCAACCCGAACCCCGAGGTCCACCCCGACATCGCGCACAAGTACGCGTCCGTCGTGGCGACGGGGCGTTCGGACTTCCCGAACCAGATCAACAACGTGCTCGCCTTCCCCGGCATCTTCGCGGGCGCCCTCCAGGTCCGGGCCTCCCGGATCACCGAGGGCATGAAGATCGCCGCGGCGAACGCACTGGCGGACGTCGTGGGCGACGAGGTCGCGGCGGACTACGTGATTCCGTCGCCGTTCGACGAGCGGGTGGCACCGGCCGTGACAGCCGCCGTGGCCGCGGCGGCCCGCGCGGAGGGCGTGGCCCGGCGCTGAGGTCCGGGGGCGGGGTGCGGGGTGCGGGGTACGCCCCGCCCCGCCCCGCTCCTTCCCACAACCGGCGGCCGTACCCGGCCCCCGCCCCCCGCCGCCGCAGCGGCCCGTTGCTGCCCGGTGCGGGGGAACACCCGGCGGCTCCCGCGCGCGGTGTGCGTCACACCCGTGGCCGGTTACGCCGGCCCGCGCCCCGGCCTATCGTCGAGGCCATGTTCGCCGCCTACGCATCCCGCATCGACCGCGACCAGCCCCTCAACGGCCTTGAGCTGGGCGAGCGCCCCGCTCCCGGGGCACGACCGGGCTGGACCACCGTCAACGTCCGGGCCGCCTCCCTCAACCATCACGACCTCTGGTCCCTGCGCGGCGTCGGTCTCGCCGAGGACAAGCTGCCGATGATCCTCGGCTGTGACGCCGCCGGGATCGACGAGGACGGCAACGAGGTCGTCCTGCACTCCGTCATCGGGCAGACGGGGCACGGCGTCGGCCCGAAGGAACCCCGGTCGATCCTCACCGAGCGCTACCAGGGCACCTTCGCCGAGCAGGTCACCGTCCCCAGCTGGAACGTACTGCCCAAGCCGAAGGAACTCAGCTTCGAGCAGGCCGCCTGTCTGCCGACCGCCTGGCTCACCGCGTACCGGATGCTCTTCACCAACGCGGGGGTGCGTCCCGGCGATTCCGTCCTCGTCCAGGGTGCGGGCGGCGGCGTCGCCACCGCCGCGATCGTGCTCGGCCGGGCGGCCGGGCTGCGGGTCCACGCCACCAGCCGCGACGAGGCCAAGCGCAAGCGCGCCGTCGAACTCGGCGCGATCGAGGCGTACGAGCCCGGCGCACGGCTGCCGGAGCGTGTCGACGCGGTCATCGAGACGGTCGGCGCCGCCACTTGGTCCCACTCGGTGAAGTCGCTGCGGCCCGGCGGCACGCTCGTCATCTCGGGTGCGACCAGCGGCGACCGGCCCTCGCACGCCGAGCTGACCCGGATCTTCTTCCTGGAGCTGAAGGTCGTCGGCTCGACCATGGGGTCGAAGGACGAGCTGGAGGACCTGCTGGCGTTCTGCGCGACCACCGGCGTGCGGCCCGTCATCGACGAGGTGCTGCCCCTGGACCGGGCCCGCGAGGGCTTCGAACGGCTGCAAGCGGGCGGCCAGTTCGGAAAGATTGTGCTCACCTGCTCTTGAGGTGTGTGGGGTGAGCTGTTCTCATCTGCGCCATGCGAAAGCGGACGCGGATGCGGATGGGCAGCGTACTCACCTCGGTCGTCACCTCGCTCGTGCTCGCGGCGGGGGCGCTCGCCCCCGCCGCCGGCGCGCGTCCCCTGCCACCCGACCGGACCGGCATCCCCCGCCTCACCGACGACGAGGGCCGCACCCTCACGCTGCGCGGCTGGAACGTCGAGGACAAGGCGAACCACGGTGACCAGGCGCTGGACGCCATCACCGAGAAGCACTTCCGGGATCTGCGCGCCAAGGGCTTCGGATTCGCCCGGCTGCTCATCTTCTGGGACGACCTGGAGCCCCGCCGGGGCCAGTACAGCGTCGCGTATCTGCGCCGGATCGACCGGGTGCTGGGCTGGGCGCGGAAGTACCGCGTCCAAGTGGTGCTCGACGCCCACCAGGACGTCTTCGGCCCGGCGTTCGGCCACCGCGGCATCCCGGCCTGGGCGACCCGTACCGATGGTCTGCCCTTCACCCCGCACCCCGACGACTGGTTCGCCGAGTACTTCGAGCCCGCCGTGCAGCGGGCCTTCACCCATCTCTACGAGGACCCCGATCTCCAGCGGGCCCAGGCGCGGATGTGGAAGGTCGTCGCCGCCCGTTACGCGCACCACCCGGCCGTCCTCGGCTACGACCTGATCAACGAGCCGATGGGGGAGATCGAGGAGGGGGAGGACCTGGCGACGGCCGCCCGTCGCATCGAGTCCCGGCAGCTCACCCCGATGTACAACCGGATCGCCCGCGCGGTCCGCTCGGTGGACCGGGCCAACTGGCTGTTCGTCGAACCCACCCCCGCCGTCGGCGAGGGTGTCCCCACCGGACTGGGGGCGGTCAGGGACCACCGGACGGTCTACGCGCCGCACTTCTACAACACGGCGATGGAGGCGGGCGCCGACTACGACCCGTCGGCGGGCTGGATCGAGTCGTACGAGGCGGCCGTCACCGCGTACCCGGAGCAGCGGCACATCCCGGTCGTCGTCGGCGAATGGGGCCCGCTGAACAACACGCTTCCTCGGATGGGCCGCTTCTACCGGGACGCGATGGCCTCCCTGAGCCGCTACACCTCGGGCTGGGCCGGCTATGTGTGGTGCTACGGCGGTGGGTACTGCGCACTCGACAAGAACGGCGCCTTCGCGGCGAACAAGGAGCGAACCGCCACGCCGTACGCGCCCGCCGTCGCCGGAACCGTCCACTCCGACACGTACGACGCCGCCACCGGCGTCTACCGGCTCTCCTACACGGCGGGCCGCCGCGGCACCACGGAGGTCTCCCTGCCGCCGACCGCCGGGAACTGGCGGGTCGCGGTGGGCGGCCGGGCCCAGGTCCGCAGGCACGGGGGAGAGGTGCGGATCCGGGCCCGTGAGGGGGTGCGCGTCACTGTCACGGTCACCCGGACGCCGCACGGCCGAACCGGCCTCGGCAGCATGCTTGTCAACGAGGGTTGACGGGGCGGAAGGGGCCGGAGGGCTCGGAGCGGCGGGAGGTACGGCGGAGCCCGGGGAGTGCCCCGGGCTCCGTGCCGCTCCCTACCCCGCGCCGTCGGTCTCCTTCCGCAGCAGCGCTCCGATCTGGGCCGCCGCCGTCGACAGATGGCGGCGGGCCTGCGTCAACTGCTCCTCGGTGACGCCCCGGTCGCGGGCCGCGTCGCGGATGTCGTCGCGGAAGCGGTCGAGCAGGCGGTCCAGGTCGCGGGCCGGGTCGCCGGTGGCGGCGGTGTCCTTGCCCCACTCCGGGTCGGCACCGGCGGGTTCCGGCTTGATGTACGGGGGCCGGCTTCCCGTCCTGGCGAAGCTGCCCAGCTGGCCGGTGATCTCGGCCAGCCCCTCGCGTACGCCGGAGGGCCAGTCGCCCCGTGCGAAGTGCTCCTGGACCTGGCGGGCCGCGTTCTGCATCTGCTCGCGCGCCCTGTCCTGGGCCTCCTTGGCCTGACGGCGGGCCTGCTGCGCGTCCTCGCGGGCGCGACGGGACTCGTCCTTCGCCCGGCGGGCCTGTTCCTTCCATTCCTGCTTGGCCTTGCGCAGCTCCTCCTTCGCGGCGCGCCACGCCTCCTTGTCGCCGAGGTCCCCGAGGTCGCCGAAGACGGACTCCCGGTCGCCCGTGCGGCCGGTACCGGTACCGGCGGGGTTGGAGGTGTGCCGGGTCTCGTGCGCCGCGGCCCGCATCTCGCTGCGCAGCTTGCCCGCGGCGCCGCGCACGTCGTCCCGTATCTCGGCGGCCAGTTCGGAGACGGAGTCCCGGATCTCCATTTCCAGATCGGCCAGTTCGCCCGTGCGGCCGGCCAGTTCGGCGCGGCCCGCGTCGGTGATCGAGTAGACCTTGCGGCCGCCCTCGGTGGCGTGCGTGACGAGGCCCTCGGCCTCCAGTTTGGCGAGGCGCGGATAGACCGTGCCCGCCGAGGGCGCGTACAGGCCCTGGAAGCGCTCCTCCAGGAGTCGGATCACCTCGTAGCCGTGGCGCGGGGCTTCGTCGAGCAGCTTCAGCAGATAGAGGCGGAGACGCCCGTGGGCGAATACGGGAGGCATGTCAGAGCACCTTTCCGGTCGGCGCGGCATCGTACGGATCGTCCTCGGCCGGCGGGCGGCGCAGCAGGGCGATCGATCCCGAGACGGTCGTCGCCCGCAGCTTGCCGGTCCCGGCGCCGAGCGTGCCGGTGATCTTCTTCGCCCCCCACTGCCCGCTGACGCGCAGATCCTCGAAGCCGTTGGAGACGGCGCCGCTCGCGGTGTTCGCCTCGACCGTCGCGTCCGCCGGGTGCGGCAGTCGGATGGCGACCTCGCCGGACACCGTGGTCAGCCGGACGTCCGTGGGCTTCCCGGTCGGGTCCAGGTCCAGCACCATGTTGCCGCTGACGGATTCCGCCCGTACCGAGGTGCCCGCGCCCTCGACGACCGTCAGGTCGCCCGAGACCGTTTGGAAGCGCAGCTCACCGGTGACCGACTGGGCCTCCACGCTGCCGGAGACCGTCTCGGCCCGGACCGGGCCGGCGAGCCCGACGAGCGTGGTGTCGCCGGTGACGCCCCGGACGTCCGTACGTCCATGGATCCCGGAGACCATGGCCCCGGCGCCGACCACCCCGACCGCCACCGTCGCCCCGGCCGGCACGGCGAGTGAGACGACCGCGCTGCGGTGCCAGCCTTTGCGGTCGAACCAATTGAGGAAGTCGTTCCACGGCAGGCCCTCGTACGCGACCGTGAGAGTGCCGCCCTCCTGGGTCACGATCAGCGGCGCGCCCTCGATCGAGGAGATCTCCAGCCGGGCCGTCCGCTCCTCGGTGCCGACGACATTGACGGCGCCACCGACGATGCGGACATTGAGCGAGGTCACGGGGTCGTCGAAGGTCAGCTTCTGGGGCTCGTTGATGGCCCATGTCGACACAGGCATGGATCTGACCTCCTGGGACGCCGTATGACGCAACATATCGCGTCTCTTGCGGAACACGATATATCGCGGATCGGGGAAGTCAAGGGAGGTCGTGACGGCGCCGGTCGTCCCAGGCGTGCCAAATAGGCCAAACAGGGGCGAATTACCCTAGCGTGTGGGGCATGAACGCGACATCCCCCGTGGGGGCGCTGCTGCTGTGCCGTACCGAACCCGAGAACGTACGGACGGTGGCCCATCTGCTGCGCGAGCGGATGCTGCTCGCGCCCGCCGGAGACGGGTGGTCCGTCCTCGTCCCCGAGGGAAGGCCCTGGCTGGACGGTGGCGAGGGGGGTGCGGACGCGGAGCCGGTCGACCGGGTCGTGGCCGGCTGGGCCGCCGCGCTCGCCGTCGGCTCGACCTGGCCCGTCCTCGCGCTGTGGTGGGACGGTGACCGGGCCGGCCACACGCTGGCGTACGGATTCCGCCGCCCGGTCGGTTACGTCTGGCTGGCGGACGGCACCCCGGCCGGGGAGGACGAGGCGATGCGTACGTTCGCCGAGCGGTTGGGCCTCGACCCCGTGCTGGATGTCCAGGCGCTCGAAGAGCTGATCCGCCCGGACCCCGACGCCGATGCCCGCATCCGGCTGCGCGGGCTGCTCGCCGTCCTCACCCGGATCGGGCTGAACCTCCCGCCCGGCCTGGACCCGGACACGCCCGGAGATCGGCTGTACGCGGCGGCCGACGGCCGGTCGGAGACCGAAGCGATCCACTGGACCGGTCGGCGCGAGGCGGTGCGGGCTCAACTCGACGCGGTCGAGAACAGCCGCCTCGGTCCCTGGACGCGCGGTCCCAGGGCCCGCGTGCTGGGCGGCGCCCAGGTGGCGGCCGGATTTCCGCTCGCCCTCTGGGGAATCGGGCGCCGCAGCGGCGGCTGGGCCTTCGCCGGGGCGCTGCTGATGGCGCACGGGGCGCTCGGCCTCGCGTACGACCGCTTCAGGGCCGAGAGGACCGGGATCGTCGCAGCGGACTGATCAGCGGTCGGAGTGGATCGATCAGGGGCCGGAGCGCGCCGATCGGGGATCGGAGCGCGCCGATCAGGGGTCGAAAACGAATCGATCCGCGGTTGGAACGGATCGATTACTCGTCCTCGTCCTCGTCGTCCAGGCGGGCCAGCCAGGTGGCGAGGCGCTCGACCGGCACCTCGAAGTCGGGATTGAGATCGACGAACGTGCGCAGCTGCTCGGCGAGCCACTCGAAAGTGACCTCTTCCTCGCCTCGCCGCTTCTCCAGCTCCTCGATACCGCGGTCGGTGAAGTACATGCGGCAAGCCTAATGCCTGGTGACAGCCCCGCGACGGCCGGGAGCGCACCCTCTGGCACGGTTCGCGACGGCCGCACGGAGCCACGGCGAACCCGCCGAGAACCGGTCGGCGCCGTTCCGGCGTCATGGTCCATGTGTCTCGCATCGGCCGCGTACTGCCGTTAGCCTGCGGGTAGTTGGGGGAACGGGGGGTTTCATGGGTGACAGCGAGGCCCGTATCACGCGCATCGAGATGCCGGACGGCACACCGGTCTGGGCGCGGATCTCCGGGGCGGAGGAACTGGCCGAGCCCGTCCGGGGGCCGGCATTCACGGACATCGGGTACGGGGACTTCGCCGAGCGCGTGCAGGCCCGGGTCGAGAGCCTGCAGGCGGTCGTGACCAGCGTCGCGCGTTCGCTCGCCGAGCCGCTGCGAGCGGTGCGGCCCGACGAGGTCAGCGTCGAATTCGGCATCGAGCTCACCGCGAAGGCCGGCAAGGTCGTCGGTCTCCTCGCGGACGGCGAGGCCAAGGGCGGCATCAAGGTCACGCTGACGTGGAACGGCGGAGGCCCGCCCGTCGATCCGCCGATCCCGGCGCAGAGCGGGGCGCGGGCAGCGGGGCAGACCACGACGCCCCCGCCCCGGCAAGCCGCGCCGCACCCCGCTCCCGGCGAGCACACCACCCCGCACCCCACTCCCGGCGCGCACACCACCCCGCACCCCACTCCCGGCGCGCAGGCCGCGTCGTATGGCCCGCCGCGCCCACAACCCGTCCCGCCCATGCCGCCCCCGCCCTCCTCGCCCCCCGGACAACCGCCCGTGCCGGCGGCGCCCCCGGCGGCGACCCCGGACCCGGGCGCATCCCCGGCGCCCCCGGACACAGGCGTGCCCGCGGCGACCCCGGACGATGGCGCATCCGCGGGGACGCCGGATGCGGATTCCCTCGCGCGGACCCCGGGCGCCGGCGCATCCACCGGCGCAGCGGCGCATCCCGACGGGGCCGGGCCGGGCACCGGAAGCCACTCATGACGCAGCCGCCGGGCAGGGGCGCAGGGGGCGGCTCGGAGAGCACGTACCGTGCGCTGGCGGGCCTCGTGATGGCCGCGACCGTACGCATCCATCGCCCGGAGCCCGGGTATGCCCCTGACGGATCCGACCGCGGCTTCCTGGGGAGCGGCTTCTTCATCGCCCCGAGCTGGGTCCTCACGTGCGCGCACGTGGCGATGGAGGGGGAGGGGCGTCAGGTGAGCGTGGTGTTCAAGCCGGACCCGGGCAGCGCCGAGACCGTGGTCGAGGGAATCGTGGTCGCCGCCCTGCCCGAGGGCCGTCACGGTCCGGCCGGGCCGGGCGAGGTGCGGGTCCCGACACCCTCGGGCGGCTGGCCGGCCCCCGACCTCGCGCTCATCCGGCTGCTGAGACCCGTCGAGCACCCCTGTGTGTACGTCAGCGAACGCCCGGCGGGCATGTTCGGCGGCGGCTCGGTCCTCTACACCGGCTGGACCGGAGGCGGATCGGGGCAGCTGACCCGGTTCAGCGGGCGCTGCCAGGTGATGGGCACCTTCGGCGACTGGGCCGAGGACGACGAACAGATGCGGCTCGACGGCGACCGGATGTACCCGGGCCTGTCCGGCGGACCCGTGGTGGACCTGGCCCGCGGCGAGGTCGTCGGCGTACTCAAGTCGCGGTCGGACGGCACGACCGGCGGCACCTCGATCGGCGTCGAACGGCTGCGTACGCTGCCCGTGCCGCCCGGGGCCGTCGCCACCGAGTCCGACGACCCCTACCAGGCGGTGTTCCACGCCCACGACCGCTACCACGCCGACCGGCACGGCAGCCCGGTCGGTACCGAGCGGACGTGGGCCGACCTCCAGCGCGAACTGGGCGCCGGAGCCGGGCTCGCACTCAGCCCCCAGCAGCGCGTCGACCTGCTGGGCCGGCTCGCCGAACTCCCGCCACCGCTCAGCACCCGCAGCCTTCTCGACCTCCTGGACCGGCTGCCCGACACCCACCCGACCGAGCACCACGCGGCGCCGCGCGGCTGGCGCGACGGACTGGGGACGCTGTACGACGCCCCCGGCGGCGACAGCGCGCTGGAACTGATCCTGCGTTACTGCATGAGCGCCCTCTCCGCCGAACGCCCCTACGTCCTGCCGTCCACCCAGCTTGCCGAGGCCTCCCTGTGGGACTGGGTGAAGCGGATGGCCGAGGACCGGCTCTCCCGCAAGTTCCGCCA
This sequence comes from Streptomyces sp. NPDC014727, assembly GCF_043083485.1. NCBI lineage: Bacteria > Bacillati > Actinomycetota > Actinomycetes > Kitasatosporales > Streptomycetaceae > Streptomyces > Streptomyces sp. NPDC014727. The sequence continues at coordinate 59,590 of NZ_JBIBYR010000010.1, forward strand.
CGAGCTCGCCGGGCTCCGGCACAACGGCCGCCTCACCCCTGACCGCGAGCATCTGCGCACCCCGGCGCCGGTACTCGAACCCACCAGGACCCGCGGCGCTCCGTGCGTCCTGCTGCAGCTGGAGCCGCGTGGCTGGGAGCGGGACCGCTACGACTGGCGGATCGGCGTCGTCCAGCACACCGGGGACGTCCTGCCCGTCGCCGAGGACAGCCGGGGCACCGCACCGCAGGCTCTCCCGGCCCGCCTCGCCGGGCCGCTGGCGGAGGCGTTCCGGCGGTGCGACACACCCGACGACCCCGCAGTGCTCCAGGTCGCCGTGCCGCAGTCCCTCATGGACCTGGAGGTCGACGGATGGCACGTGCCGCCCGACGGGCGGCCGCTCGGGGTGCTGCGCCCCGTGGTCATCCGCCGCCTGGACCACCGCCCGAGGCCGGCCGACGACGGGCCCGAGGAGCGCGAGGCGCGCTGGAACCGGACCATGACGGCCCCGATGCAGGCCGCCGTCGTCGACTGCGAGGACGGAATGCGGGTACCCGTAGCCGTGGTGGAGGAGCTGCGCGGACTGGCGTACGAGACCGTCCCGGTGCTCTGCAGGTACGGGGACCGGCCCGACCCGGAGACCGCGGCCGGTCTCGGACGGGTGCTCGACGGGGGCTTCGGGGTGGCCCTGTGGCGGCGCCGGGCGGCCGAGCCCGCCGCCGTCTGCACGGATTTCCACCGGCGCGCCGCCGAGTCGGTCTCCGGGGCCCGCACGGCCGATCAACTGCCGAAGAAGGTCCATGAATTGAGACAGGGGGTACGCGCGGGCCGTACGGAGACGTACTGGTCGGACGGCGTCGCCCTCTACTGGGACGATCCGCACCACCCACTGCCCGGCTCCGACCAGTTCCTGGAGGCGCCATGAGGGACGACCGCGCCGGCCGGACCCTTACGGGGTGCACATCGGATCGCTACCGTGATGCACGTTCGACAGCTTCCCCTGGCGGACGAGTGACGACGAGGAACACGCTATGAGTGAACCAGGCGAGTGGCTCATCTACCGAGGGGCCGGCGAACCGCACGAAGGCATCGAGCAGTTGCCGCCCCCGCCGCCGTGGCGGGACTTCGCGGGCCGTGGTGCGTCGGAGCCCGACGAGCACGGCGGGGACGGATCGGCCGACCGTCGCCTCGGAGGGCACCGGCACCTCGCCGAACTCCATCGGCCGGGTGCCGAAGAGCTCGAAATGATCAATGCCGCGCTCTATCTGCGCCGTCCGCTGCTGGTCACCGGCAGCCCGGGGGCCGGTAAGAGCACGCTGGCCCACTCCGTCGCCCATGAGCTGGGGCTCGGCCGGGTCCTGCGCTGGCCCGTCGTCAGCCGCTCGACGCTCCAGGACGGCCTCTACCACTACGACGCGATCGCCCGGCTCCAGGACGTGCAGATCGCCGCGCACAGCGCGGCGGCCGGGGCGACCGGCGTCGAATCGGCGGAGAGCGTCGGCAGTTACATCCGGCTCGGTCCGCTGGGCACCGCGCTGCTGCCCTCGGACCGGCCGCGCGTACTGCTCATCGACGAGCTCGACAAGAGCGACATCGATCTGCCCAACGACCTGCTCAACGTGCTGGAGGAGGGCGAGTTCGCCATCCCCGAACTGGAACGGATCGCCGACCGGCTGCCCGGCGGCGAGGCGGAGGTCCTCGACGACGACGGCAACAAGGTGAAGGTGAGGGGCGGCCGGGTGCAGTGCCGGTCCTTCCCGTTCGTGGTGCTCACCAGCAACGGCGAGCGGGACTTCCCGGCGCCCCTGATGCGCCGCTGTATCCACCTGGAACTCGGTCGCCCCGACCACCAGCGGCTCGCGACCTTCGTCCGTGCCCACCTCGGCGACGAGGCGGCACGCTCCGGGGACGATCTCATCGCCCACTTCCTGGAACGCTCCCGCAGTGAACTCCTCGCCACCGACCAGCTGTTGAACGCGATCTACCTCACCGACGCCGCCGCGCCGGCCGGCCGCGACCGTCTCGCCGATCTGCTCATCCAGCGACTCGACCGGCCGAGGTGATGAGCTGATGGCCGGTGGCACGGCACGGCACGGACCGGATGACGGGCCCGGTCCCGACGGCGGTCCGGGCGAGGGCACGGGTCCTTTTGGCGAGCTGCCGGACCAGACCGCGGGGGATCAGGAGGCCCAGGCTTCGGGACCGGCCCCGGGATCGGAGCCCGAATCGGAGTCGGGACCGGCCTCAGGACCGGAAACAGCGTCGGGACCGGCACGGCACTCGGATTCCCTGCCGTACGACGGCGGCCTGCTGCCCGTGTTCGTGGCCCGGCTGCGCGAGGCCGGGCTCGACCCCGATGCCGAACAGCTCTGCGACGCCCTCTGGCTGGCCCGCTGGACCCGCCATCCCGACGCGCCGGACGACGAGGACGAGGAGGCGGGGCCGCCGCTCCGCTTCGAGCGGGCACGGGAGAACCGGGAGGCCGAGCGGCCGACATCGCCGGTGACCGGCCGCGACGAGGCCCCGGCCCGCGTGGCGAACGACGACGAGCCGGTGGAGGAGCAGGGCCTCGGGGGCGACGACCGGCGGATCCACCTCTACCCCGTACCCCGCACGCGGCCACCCGCCGGTCCCCGTCCGGACGGCTCGGGCGGGCGCGGGCGTGGTGTCGCCCAGGGAGGGCGGGCGAGAGCGCTCTCTCTCGGGGTGCCCGCCGCCCCTGCCCTGCCCGCGCCGCTCGAACTCCAGCGGGCCCTGCGCCCGTTGCAGCGATACCGTCCGGCGGCGCCCCCGCTGCGCCGCACCCTCGACGAGACGGCGACCGCGGAGCTCAGCGCCCGGTCCGGCGGGATGATCATGCCGGTCTTCCGCGGCGCGTCCCGAGGCGAGGCGCTGGTGCAGTGCGTCATGGACGCCTCGTCGTCGATGCTGGTGTGGGACCGGATGTTCGGGGAAATCCAGCAGATATTCGGCCAGTTGGGCGCCTTCCGGGACGTTCAGGTGCGCTATCTGCACCAAGGTCCCGACGGCGCGGCCGCGGTGAGCCGCAGCCCCGATCCGGCCGCCGCACCGCTGAACTCCGCGGACCGGCTGAGCGATCCGACCGGCCGCCGTGTCACCGTGCTGGTCAGCGACTGCGCAGGTCCGCTCTGGCACAGCGGCCGGGCCCACCGCCTGCTGCACCAGCTGGCCCGGCAGGCGCCGACGGCCGTGCTCCAGCCCCTGCCGCAGCGGATGTGGAACCGGACCAGGCTGCCGGTCACCTACGGTTCACTGTCCCGCGGCGAGGGGCCGGGCGGAGCCGCCGTCCTGAAGGTCATGGAGCATGCCGGTACCGGGCCCGCCGTGCATCCGGGAGCCCTGGCGATTCCCGTACTTCCGCCGGTGGAGGGCGCGTTGGCGGCCTGGGCGAGGCTGCTGTCCGGTACCGGCGCGGGGCAGATCTCCGGAGCCGTCGGCTGGGTGCGGGCCGATCAGCCCGCGGCGGCCGCACAGCGTCCCGGTGACGGGCTGTCCTCGCTCCAGTTGGTCAGCCGCTTCCGCTCGGCGGCCTCCCCGGTCGCCGGACAGCTGGCCGTCTACCTCGCGGCGGCCCCGCTGTACCTGCCGGTGATGCAGTTGGTGCAGCGCACGATGCTGCCCCACTCGGGGCCGTCCGAACTTGCCGAGGTGCTGCTGAGCGGGCTGCTGTCACGGAGCAGGAGCGAGGACGGGGCCGAGGACGGCGGCCAGTGGTACGAGTTCGCGCCCGGAGTCCGGGAGGCGCTGCTCGGCCCGCTGGGCCGGGACGAGGCGCTGCTCGTGCTCAAGCACTGCTCGCAGTACATCGAGCAGCGCTTCGGAAAGGGCGGGCCGAACTTCCCGGCCCTGGCCTTCGCCCAGCTCGGCGAGGGCCGGTACGGCTCCTCGCGCGCCACCCGCACCACCGGCGGCATGGGGCGCGGCGCGTTTGACGGGGAGTTCGAAGAGGGTGACGAGAACGGGGAGGGCGGCACAAGCGGCGGGTCGCGCGTCCCCCACCCCTTCGCCGAGGTCGCGGTCCGCGTACTGGAGCGATTCATGCCCCTGCCCGAGCAGTTCGTGAGGGAGACCGGCCGGGACGCCGACCGCGGCTCCGTCCAGACACCGAACGCGGCGGTGGAGAGCGCCCGCGTCCTGGTACGGCATTTCGAATCGGACAGCATGGTGCAGTACCTGATCGACGCCGTGCAGCTGCTGCGGGGCGCCACGGAGCGCGAGGAGCGGCCGGGCGCCGACCCCGAGCTGTGGGCGGAGTACTCGCGCTGCGTCCTGAGGCTGTGGGAGGTGCAGGGGGACGCCGAGCTGCTCCGCGAGGCGGAGTACGCCGCCGAACGGGCCGCCGCGCACCCCGGAGCGGTGCGCGAACGAGCCGTGCTGGCCAAGGTGCTGCACGCCGCGGCGGACGACCGGCGGCGGCGCGGTGACCGGCGCGGCGCACTGGAACTGCTGCGCCGCGCCGACCGCGAGTACACGGCAGCCTGCTCGGACCCCGGTCTGGAACCCGCCGAGGCGCTCCGGCTCACCCTGGAGCGGGTCCGGGCCCTGGAGGCACAGTGGAGGCTCGACGGCGACACCGCTCTGCTGCAGGCCGCGTACGGCATGCTGGAGGCGTTCGCCGATGTCTGGCCCGACCAGGAGAACCGGCCCACCGCCCTGCCGCTGGCCCACGGCCGCACCCTGCTGAAGCTGGCCGGGGCCACCGTCGACGCCGAACAGTCCCGGGTGTACGCCGGACAGGCGGCACGCTCCTTGCGGATGGCGTTCGAACAGGGCGGCGGCCGGCACACCATGGGAACCGAGGTGCGCATCCTGCTGGACCTCGTGGACGCCCTGCTCGGCTCGGGCGAGGAACCGGACGAGGCCGCGACGCTGATCGAGCAGGCCCTGGAGACCGTGCGGGAGCAGCGGCAGCGCGCCCTGCTCCAGACCCGGGCGGGCCGGGTGCGCGTCGCGCGTTACGAACACACCGGCGACCCGGACGCCCTCGTCGAAGCGGCCGACTGGTTCGCCCGCGCCGCGCGCGGTGTCCCGCGCGACTCGCAGGCCCACGCCGATCTGCTCGCCGAGTGGGGCGGCACGCTGCTGCGCCGCGCCCGACTGCCCGACGGACGCGCGTACATCGGTGCCGCGGTACGGGTGTTGCGGGACTGCCGTACGGAGACGGCGACGGGGGGTACACGCCAGGCCGAGCGTTTGCTGATGCTGGGCCGGGCGCTGATGCTGCGGCACCGGGCCACCGAGGACCGGGTCGACCTGCGGGAGGCCGAGCATCTCTTCGGGCTCGCCGCCCAGGAGGCCACCGATCCGCTGACCGCGGCGCGCTGCTGGCTGGAACTGGGCCTGTCCCACCTGGACGCCTCCCGGGTCCTGCGACGTCCGGCCCGGCTCGACGACGCGGCCGAGGCGTTCCGGGACGCTGCCGAGGCGGCAGGCACGGCAGAAGCGGAGCTGGAGAGTCCGCAACATCGCCAAGAAGCAGTCGAGTTGGGTGCTACAGCCAACCATTGGCGGGGTATGACCTACGAAAGGGCGGGACGCCCCCGGGCCGCACGCGAGGCGTACCGGGCGGCCCGCCAGGAATGGCGCAAACTGCCGGACGGCGGCGGCGCGGCGGGCGAGTCGACCGCCGAGCGGCTGGCGGAGCTGGAGCGCTGACTGCTCGACGGAGAGCACCAGGGCCTCCCGTTCGGTCAGGCCGGACCGGCGAGGCACGGTGCCGGGGCACGCGAGCCCGGCATGATCCGAACGAGAGGCCTGGGCGCTCCGATGCCGGGGTGATGCGCGGCGTGTGCGACCGGCGTACGGGCGACGCCGGTCGGCGACGCCCGCAGCCAGGCGTATGCCCCGCTGTGCGGGGCATCGGTACAGGAGCGACGGGTGCCCACGGCCCGCACCGACGACATCGACGGTTGCGCGGGCACCCTTCGTGAACGCGGCAGGCGTGAACGGGGCGCGGGCGTCGGCAGTACGGGTGCCGGTGCCGTGCCGGCAGGGACATGCGGGTCAGGGACGCGGGCTCGACGGGATGCGCTCAAGGGCGAGCACATCACCGGCGGCTCGATGCGGCAGTACGGGGAGACATGATGAGCGAGTCGATACGTGACGGCGGGCCGGACGACGGACCGTCGAAGGGGCCGGATGCGCTGCCGGATCTGCTGGAGCTCGATCTGGAGGCCCTGCGGACCCTGAACCACCCGGTGCTCTCCGAAGTGGTCGCGGACCTGCGCGGCCGGGCCGAGCAACCACGGGAGATGCTGTGGGGATTCACCAACGCCTTCTGAACCGGGTCGCCGGGCCGCCTCGCCGGAAGGGGCCGCACGATTTCGGTCCGGAGCCCGGTTGAACAGGACATCGTGGTCCGGGACCGGTTTGCCCGTACAGCAGGCCAGGGATATTCGCTCCGGGCCGGCAACGGGGGCCGGTCCCAGGGACGTGCAGCACGGGGGTGCCGGAGTGTCTCGACAGGCGACGCCGCCCACGCCCCGGCGCCCGGGGCCCCACGCCGACGGCCGGATCCCGCTGCCCTTCGGCCAGTTCATCGTCAAGGTGCACGGCCGCTGCAATCTGGCCTGCCGCTACTGCTACCTCTACGAGGGCCCGGACCGGACCTGGCGCGATCGCCCGGCCGCCGCGGCACCCGCCGTTCTGGACCGCGCGGCGGAGCGGATCGCCCAACACGCGGCGGCCCACGGACTGAGCGGCGCCTCCCTCGTCCTGCACGGCGGCGAACCCCTCCTCGCCGGCGTCGACCGGCTGACCGCCCTCTCCGACCGGGTACGCGACCTGGTGCCCGCGGGCTGCACCGTCCACGCCACCGTGCAGACCAACGCCACCCTGCTCACCGATGCGCGCGTCGCCGCTCTCGCCCGGCACGGCATACGCGTCGGCATCAGCCTCGACGGCGGTCTGGCCGCCCACAACACCCGGCGCACCGACCGCGCCGGACGCCCCTCCTGGCCCGCCGCCTCGCGCGGCGCCCGGCTCCTGGCCGACCGGCACCCCGGCGCGTACGCCGGCATCCTCACCGTGGTCGACCCCCGGACCGACCCGATCGAGACGTACGAGTCGCTGCTCGCCCTGCGTCCGCCGGCCCTGGACCTGCTGCTGCCGCACGGCAACTGGACGAACCCCCCACCGGGACTGCCCGTCGCGGGGGCGACCCCCGCAGGGCCGGGATCGGGCCGCCCGACCCCGTACGGCGACTGGCTCACCACCGTCTTCGACCGCTGGTGGCGGGCCGAACGGCGGGAGACCCGGGTGCGGCTCTTCGAGGAGTGCCTCGCCCTGCTGCTGGGGCTGCCCGCCGCCACCGAATCGCTCGGCCTCCACCCCGTCAACGCCGTCGTCGTCGAGACCGACGGGACGATCGAACAGGTGGACTCCCTCAAGTCCGCCTACGACACGGCAGCCGCCACCGGGCTCGACATCTTCCGCCACACCTTCGACGACGCCCTGCGCCACCCCGGTGTCGCCGCCCGTCAGGCAGGCGCCGCCGCGCTCGCCGACGCCTGCCGCGCCTGCCCACTGCTGAACGTCTGCGGTGGCGGCCACTACGCACACCGCTACCACGCGGCCCATGGCTTCACCAACCCGTCGGTCTACTGCGCCGATCTCGAACGGCTGGTACGCCACATCGCGGGCCGGTTGTCCGACGCGACCGCAGGAGAACACCGATGATCCCCCCACTCCCGGACCACGCGCTCCACGAACTCGGCCGCACCGAGGGCGGGGCCGACACCCTCCGCCTGCTCGTACGCGACCAGGACACCCGACGGCTCCTCCTCCTGCGCGCCGTGCTCGACGCGGCCGAGGCGGCCCCCACGACCGTCTGCCCGCCCCGGCTGCTCGACCGGCTCCGTCAGGACTGGGCTCTGCTGGAGACGGCGGAACGCGCCGACCGGGCCGCCGTGCGTACCGTCCTGCTCCACCCCCTCGCCGGCCCCTGGGCGCAGCGCTGCCTGCGCGGCCTCGCCGGTGCCGGTTCCCGAGCCGAACTCCACGCGGACCTGGACCACTTCAGCGCTCTGGCCGCCGCGGCGGCGATCCGCGCCGGAAGCGCGTTCACGGCCCGCCTCGCCGCTCACGGCGGACTGCTGTCCCTGCCCACCCTGGGCGCCCTGCGCACGGCCTCCGGCCCGGTCGACATCGCCTTCTCCGACGGCTGCCTGACGATGCGTGCGGTCGCGGGCGGGCCGCCCCTGACCGCACACGCGCAACCGGACAGAACGACCTCCTCGGCCGACCCGCGCTGGCTGCCCGTGTCCGTCCTGCCCGCCGTGCCCGGCGGTGTCGGACCCGTGCCCCTGGACGACGTCGATCCGTACCGCACCGACGGGGACGGGCTCCGGCGTCACGGACTGAGCGCCGCCACCCACATCGACGACCACGAACGCAAGGCCTGGGCCGAGTCCTGGTCCGGGGTGGGGCCCCTGCTCCGTATCGGCGGCGCACACCGTCTCACCGAAGCGGCCGTCCTACTGCGCTGCCTGGTGCCGCTCGGCCCGCCCCCCGGCTCCGGCCCCGTCGGCGAGGGCGCGGCGCACTGCAGCGGCACCAGGCGCGAGGCGTTCGGCGCCGTCCTCAGCAGCAGACCGGCCACCCCCGCCTATTTCGTCTCGACCCTCGTCCATGAACTCCAGCACACCAAACTGGCCGCCCTCGGCTCCCTCGCACCGCTGCACCACGAGGACGCGACACCGCGTCACTTCGCGCCCTGGCGCTCCGACTCGCGGCCCTTCGACGGGCTTCTCCAGGGCGCCTACTCGCACCTCGCGCTCGCCGACTACTGGCAGCGGTTCGCGCTCGCCGCGCGGCGTGTCACCCACCGCGACCTGGCGTGGGCCGAGCACGCCCGCTGCCGCGAGCAGGTCGGTGCCGTGCTGCCCGTGCTGGCGGGATCGGCGGCACTGACCCGTGAAGGACGGTTGCTGGTCAACGAGATGATCACGCTCTACCACCGTCTGGATGATTGTCCGCCCCCGACGGGTCATCTCGCGCGGGCGCAGGCGTACGTGGCCACCACCAAGGTGATATGGCAGCAGAGGAACGGCTCGCGAACACAGTGAACAGCCCCCGCGACACCGGCCGGAGCGACCATGCTCCGGTGTATGTTGAAAAGGCTCGCATCGAGGCAGGGAGACGGTTGAATGCCCGGAACGCGTAAGCAAGTTGGAGCAACCGGGGCGCAGACCGTCACCATCAGTTCCGCCGGTTTCAACCGCGCCTGGGCGGCGTGGATCGCGGACCGTCTGGAACGGCGCGGCGTGACGGTGGTCCAGCAGCGCTGGGACCCCCCGGTGGAGATCCCGCTGGAGGAGTCCCTGCGGGACCTGACCCTGTCCCGGGGCCAGGTCCTGGTGATCCTCAGCGACTGGTACTTCCAGCTCGGACCCCGTAGCCACGACGAGTGGAACAGGGCCCTGCGCGAGGTCGTCGCCCCTGATCCCGACCGCTTCGCCGCCGTCTCCGTCACCACCTCGGCGTTGCCCGGGGCCACCTCCGTCCTCGGCGCGGCCGACCTGAACAACGTCGGTGCCGACGAGGCCGAGCGGCGGCTGCTGACCCGCCTGGGCCTGCCCACGGACCCGCTGCCCGCCTCCGCAGAGACCCGGCCGGGCCCCCGCTATCCGGCCGACACCCCCGAGGTGTGGGGCGGGGTACCACGCCGCAACACCCGGTTCACCGGGCGTGAGGAACTGCTCAACAAGGCGTACCAGGCCCTTCAGGACGCCGGAACCGGCGCCGGAGTCGTGACCCTGTACGGCATGTCCGGTGTCGGCAAGACCCAACTGGCCGCGGAGTACGTCTACCGCTTCGGTTCCGAGTACGACGTGGTCTGGTGGGTGCCGGCCGACCGGCGTGCGCTCTACCGCCAGAGGCTCGCCGAACTCGCCCCCGAACTGGGCCTGTCCACCGGCGTCGAGTACGGCGAGCGGCTGCGCGCGGTACGGGACGCGCTGCGCCGCGGCGAACCGCACTCCCACTGGCTCCTCGTCCTCGACGGTGCCGACGAGCCCGAACACATCTGGGACCTCGTGCCGACCGGTCCCGGACACGTCCTCATCACCTCGCGCAACCCGGAGTGGGGCGAGCACAACAGCAACCTCGTCGAGGTACCCGTCTACAGCCGGGACGAGTCGGTCGCCTTCATCAGGCGCCGTGCCCCGCGCCTGACCCCGGCCGAGGCCGACCGGCTCGCCGACGCGCTCGAAGACCTCCCGCTGCTCCTCGACCAGACCGCGGGCTGGCTGAACGACTCCGACCTGTCGGTCGAGGAGTACATCGAACTCCTCGAAGGCGGCATCGACCAGGACGTCGTCAAGGTCTCCGCGGACTTTCCGCTCGCCTTCCAGACCGCCTGGTCGATACTGCTGAACAAGCTCAAGGACACCGTCCCCGAGTCCGTCGACCTGCTCCGCCTGTGCAGCTTCTTCGCACCCGGCTCCATCCCCGTGCGGCTGCTGAAGGAAATGCCCGCCGGTGAGCTGCCGGAACAGGTCTCCGGCCTGATGAACGACCCGCTGCTGTGGAACAAGGCGATCAGCCAGCTCCGTCAGTACTCCGTGGTCCGGCTGGAGTCCCACGAGTCGGCCGTCGACGAGGCGTCGTCCGGCGAGTCGCTCTACATGCACCGCATGGTCCACCAGATCGTCGGTCACGACATGACGGAACGGGACCGCCGGGAGTTCATCGACGTGGTCCGCCGGGCACTCGCGGCCGCGGACCCCGGCAGGCCCACCGACACCCGGCTGTGGCCCGCCTACGCCGAGATCACCCCGCACCTGAAATGGGCCGACGTGCTCAAGAGCACCGACCCGGCGGTGCAGACCCTGGTGCTCAACTGTCTGCGCTACATGTACCTCTCCGGGGAGTACCGGGCCGGCATCAAGCTGGGCGAACGCGCCATGAAGGCCTGGCGGGAACTGCTCGGCGAGGACCACCCCAGGATCTGGGACCTCAGCTACCACTACGCCAACCTGCTGCGGGCCGTCGGTGACTACGCCGGCACGGAAGCGATCGAACGCGCCGCCGTGGACCATCTGCGTACCGAACGCGGCGTACAGGATCTGGAGCACCTGCGTGCCGCCGGAGGCCTCGCCGCCGACCTGCGGGGCCTCGGCCGGTACGACGAGGCACTGGAGATGTCGGGCTGGGTCCTCGCCGCCTACCGTGAACTGCTGGGCGACCAGGACTCACGCACGCTCAACGCCCAGAACAACCTGGCCGTTTCGCTGCGACTGCTCGGCCGGTACGAGGAGTCGTTGGAGCTCAACCAGCGAACTCTGGAAGCCCGTCGGCAGTTCCTGGGCCAGCGTCACAACTGGACCCTGTCCTCCCAGACCAGCTACGCCATCGACCTGCGCCTGCTCGGCCGCTACGGCGACGCGCTGTCGCTCCAGAACCAGAGCGTCCGGGTGCACCGGCTGGTCCTGGGCCACGACAATCCGCAGACCCTGGGAGCCGAGTACAACCTCGCGCTGTGCCACTACCGCTCGGGGGAGCGCGCCACGGCCTCGGCCCTGTTCACCCGGGTGCTGGAGCGATGCGAACGAGTGCTGGGCGAGGGCGCCCCGCTGACCATGATGTTCGCGGCCGGCCAGAGCTGCTTCGCCCGCGAGCACGCGGACATCGACCAGGCCAGGGGCATAAGCGAGAAGGTCGTCGACGGCTATGTGAACATGCTCGGCGAGGACCACCCCTTCGTGGCGGGAACGCGGGCCAACCACGCCCTGATCCTGCGCAACGTGGGCGAGCGCGACCACGCCCACGCACTGCTGGAAGGGGCCCTGGCCGCGTTGACACAGGCCGTCGGCGAGTACCACCCCTGGACCCTGGGGTGTGCCATCAACGCCTCGGCGCTGCGCAACCTGGTGGGGGACCCGGAATCCGCGGCCACGCTGACGGACGCGGTCATCACCCGGGCCACCGAGACCCTCGGCCGGACCCACCCGTTGACCCTCTCCGCCCGGATCGCCCACGCCGCGGACCTGCGCGGCGTCCGGGAGCGGCAGCGGGCCGAGAAGGTCGAGAACGAGGCGCTGGGCGACCTGGCGACCACCCTCGGCGCCCAGCATGTCCATACGGTCTCGGCCCGCTCGCGCAACCGCCCGTACTGGGACTTCGAACCCCCGATCGTCTGAGACGGGGCGCTGCCCGCGCACCGGCACGGTCCACGGGCACGTCAATCCATAGGACGTGCCAGTCGGTTGGTGTGTCGGGGAAGCGACGGTCACCGCCATGCCATGTCGACCGGGGCGCGATCCAGCCCGGTCGTCATGGAGTCGCTCGCACCCGGGCGCCGCACGAGACGCCGATTCCTGCCACGGCCGAGAGCCGCTCAGGGGTGTTCGGACCCCGGGCGGACCGTGCGGCCGGTGATTCCGGTGTGCCCCCGCGCTCGCGGAGCACCGGGCCGGCCCGGTCATGCAGCACCGGCATTCCCCTGGACGCGCGGACAACGACGCGCCCGACTCACCCAGGGGGCCTGCACGCCCCTGCGCGAGCACGTCTTCCAAGTTCCGTGAAATGCGCGTGAACGTGCGGTCCGGGCCGGCACCCGGAGTCGACCCCTTCGCCCGGCACAGAAGCCGGGCCACCGCCATGAGTACGGGCAGACCGTCACCGCTCGAAGTCCACGGCCGGCGCCCCGCCTTGTGCTGCCTTGTGTGCACGGGTGCCCTCCGAATGCATGCCTGGCATATGCGCAGTCTGTGCTCGCCTCGGTGACCGCACGGTATTCCAGGCCAATCCGGGTTCAGGAGGATGGCGAACAGGCCACCGGGGATCGGACGTTCCTCACCGATCACGCCCGGTGGTCCGCATTCGCAACGAGGGGAGGTGAACGACAAATGAACCTGATTCGCGCTTGGAAGGACCCGGAGTACCGGGCCACTCTCGCCGACGCTCCGGCCAACCCTGCCGGTCTGGTCGAGCTGGCCGACGATCAGCTCGACGGCGTCGCCGGCGGTACCACGTGGGCCTGCGCCACGATCACCCTGACCGTCACGGTGTGCTCGCCCACCGGGACGCTCTGCGGCAGTTGCAACATGGGTACGCGCGGCTGCTGCTGAGCCGGCGCCATCACATCAAGGAGTGATGTTCGTGGACGTAGTGCGCTCTTGGAAGGACGCCGAGTACCGGTTGTCCCTCGGGAGTGAGGCCCCCGCCCATCCGTCGGGCGAAGGCCTCACTGCAATCACCGATGAGGAGCTGACCGAGGTCAACGGTGCAGGAACCGGTGTCCTCGGCACTCTCGGGTGCTGCTGGTGCTTGCCGTGGTATTCAGGCTGGACCGTTTGCGGTCTCGTCTGCGACCCCGGTACGCCCTGTAAGTAATCCAGCAGCTTACCGAAGAAATGACGCGGCCGGCAGGGGGTCAGTTCGGGCCTCTGCCGGTCGCGTTCCTGTCTCAGGAGGAGAGACGAGAATGCCGCTCGAAGCAACCGATCACGACACCGGCAGGCAAGGCCGGACAGGCCTCCCATGGCACCGGGCGGCCACGCTGGGCGAGAGGGCGGGCGGATGCCCGTCCCGGACCGACACTGTCCGTGGCGAGAAGCGCCTGGCCATGTGGAGGGAACTCGCGCCTCTCAAGGGCGATCGAGCCGGCCTGGACACGCGGCTGGCCCCGCTGGGTGTCACCGCGAGCGAACTGTCCGCGCTGCTCGGTGAGACCGATGAGTCCCTCGCTTCCCGGCTGACGGATGAACCGGAGTGGCACAAGACCTTCCTCCGCTGGTGGGCGGCGGGCAGGGCCGCCACCGACGTCAACCGTCGTCTCGACTCCGACATGGGCCTCCTCGAAGTGATCCGGCCCCTCGTTGAAGGCGCGGTGCACGAACTCGACGCTCTCGTCGAGGAACGGGTCATGGCTTCGGCCGACCCTGTCATGGCCGATCTCGGTCATCTGCTCGACGTGGTGCGGGCGACAGCCCCGGCAGCGGACCTCCTGGGACAGGTGCAGCGGACCCTGGTCCTGGAACTGAACATCGCCCGCGTCGAGGACCGGCTGGCGGGCGAGACTCCCGAGGAGCGCTTCGCCTCCTACGTGAATCTGCTGCGCGACGAGGGCAACGCCCTCGCCATTTGGGACGAATACCCGGTTCTCGCCCGGCTCCTGGTCCATCAGCTCCGGTTCTGGATCGACACCCGTGTGGAGCTGATCGAAGCGCTCGTCGCCGATCTGCCCGTCCTGCGCGAGGGCATGCTCGCCAGGGTCGGCCCCGAGCGCCTCGAACGAATAGAGTTCGGCGCCGGTGACAAGCACCGCCGCGGCCGGTCGGTCGCGATCGTCACTTTCGACACCGGCTCGCTGGTGTTCAAACCCCGGTCGCTGGCCATGGACGTGGCGTTCGACCGCCTTCTCGACTGGGTCAACCGGCAGCGCCCGCCGCACGATCTCGCCCGCATAGGCATTCTCGACCGCGGTGAGCACGGCTGGGTGGAGCTCGTCGACACCTCGGCGACCACGGATGCCGAAGGCGGCGACCGCTACGCGTGGCGGCTGGGCGGGCTAACGGCGCTGCTGTATCTGCTGCATGCCACCGACTTCCACTTCGAGAACGTTCTCGCCGCGGGCGAGCACCCGGTTCTCATCGACCTGGAAGCACTGCTGCACAGCGACAAGACCGCTGCCGTCGTCAAGATCGACGGCGAGACGGACATCGCCGCGGTCACGCTCGCCAACTCGGTCCAGTCGGTCGGCATCCTCCCCAACCGACTGCTCGTACGCGGTGAGGACGGAACCTTCGGACTCGACGTCAGCGGGCTGGCCGGGCACGGCGGTCAGCTCACTCCGATGCCGGTGCCCACCTGGGAGGACAGCGGCACCGACCGGATGCGGTTGGTCAAGCGCCGCATGGAGATGGACGCCGAGCGCAATCACCCGATGACCGCCGACGGCGAACCGATCGACCTGGTCGGACGCGTCGACCTGTTCGTGGACGGTTTCATCCACGTCTACCGGCTCCTCGAAGCCGCACGCGACGAACTCCTCAGCCAGGCCGGGCCGATCGCGGCCTTCGCCTCCGTGAAGACCCGGCTCATCGCCCGCCCCACCCACATCTATGGCCGCCTGCTGCTGGAGAGCACCCACCCGGACTTCCTGCGCGACGGACTCGACCACGCACGGTCGCTGGCCCGACTGGCCGGTGGCCACACCGAGATGCCGGACTGCCGCAACGCGATGGTCCTGGACGAGATCGCCGAACTGTCGCTCGGGGACATTCCCATGTTCACCGTCGACGCCGACACCGGTGCCCTGCGCGGCGGGCTCGACGACGCACGAATCGGCACGCGTACCCCGGCTCCGCTGACCGCCGTACGCGAGCGTCTCACCGCGCTCGGCGACGATGATCTCGCCTTCCAGGAACGCGTCATCCGTTCCAGCGTCGCTGCCACCGTCATGGGCGACGACGAAGCGCGCTGGCCCAACTGGCAGCGTGCCCGGATGCAGAGCCCGGCGGACTCCGGGGACTTCGCCGAGGAGGCTCTGCGCATCGCACGCCGGCTCTCGCGCCTGTGCGTCCGCGACGAGCACGGGCTGGGCTGGATCGGCCTCGACCTGGTGGACGAAAAGTACTGGCAGTACGCCCCCGCCCCGATCGGCCTGTACACCGGCACCGCCGGCATCGCGCACGCGCTCGACGCGGTCGCGGCCGTGTCCGGCGACGCGGAGATCGGCGATCTGGCGCAGGCCGCCTTCGACCAGGTCGCCAAGCGCTCCCTGCTCGTCGCCGAGACCCTGGCCGGCCTGGAGAAGAAGCCCGGCCCCGCCGACCTCGGTATCGGCGCCTTCGGCCCCTTCGGCGGAGCGATGTACGCCCTGGCGCACGCAGCCGTCCGCCACGGTCGCCAGCACTACGCCAGGGCTGCCGCCGCACTGCTGCCCGCCATCGGTGAACTCATCGACGAAGAACCTCTGCTGGACGTGGTGTCCGGATCGGCAGGGGCGATCCTGTCGCTGTTGTCGCTGGAATCCGCCGCGCCCGGATGCGGTGCCGTCGAGCTCGCGGTGCGCTGCGCCGACCGGCTCCTCACCACCCGGCGGGAGACGGGCGACGGCTGGGGCTGGATCACTCCTATCAACCCCGAGGCGCCGCTGGCCGGGTTCTCCCACGGCGCGTCCGGCATCGCGTACGCGCTCGCACGGCTCGACCAGGTGGCCGCCCGCCCGGAGCACGCGCAGGCCGTACACCACGCGCTGCGTTACGAGTCGACCCTCTACGATCCCGGTCTGCGGACCTGGCGCGACCTGCGTCCGGCCAACCTCGGCGGCCGGACGGTCATGAACGCCTGGTGCCACGGTGCCCCGGGCATCGCGATGGCACGCACCGAATTCCAGCGGATCGGAATCGCGCCGGAGCTCGCCGAAACGATCGAACGCGACAGACACAGGGCCGTGCTCGCCTCCATATCCACCGGGTTCGACCTCGACCCGGTGTCCGGTCTGGGCAACCACAGCCTGTGCCACGGCGACGTCGGCAACCTCCTCCTCATCGAGGCGAGCTGCAACCCGGACACGGAGCCAGAGGTCGCCGAGCTGGTGCCTCCGGTATGGAACACGCTGCTCCACGAGGGCCGTGAGAGCGGCTGGCTCTGCGGTGTCCCGAACGGTGTGGAGACCCCCGGACTGATGACCGGACTCGCCGGCATCGCCTGGGGCCTGGCACGCAAGGCCGACCCCGCACAGGTGCCGGACCTGCTGACGCTGAGTGGGCCGACGGGGGAGGAACGGGCACGTTGAACGCCAAGACCACGGCACCCGCCGCATCGGACGGTGCCCTCGCCGAGGGCGTCTACCGCCCGAGCATGGTGGCCGCCTACCGGGCCAACCCCCGCGGTCCGGCCCGAACCGGCTTCGACGTCGAACGCATGACGCCGCGGTGGCGGTGGGCGCTGATCGGCGCACTGATCATCGCCGGCACCGTGCTGGCGGGGCTGCTCGTGAGGGTTCCGGTCGGTCCGACCGGAACCCTCGCCGGGGCCGGCAAAGGCAACGCCGTCCTCGCGTTCCCGAAGTTCACCCCTCCGGCGAAGGGCACCGATGTCGTCCTGCGCCTGGGCGTGAACCGGACAGTGACGGGGCGCGTCAAGGATTTCCAGCCGGGCCAGGGGGGCGCCCAGATCACCATGCTGCTCGTCGAACTGCGCGCCGGTGAAGCTCTCGACGACACGAAGGACGGTACGCAGGTGGTCATCGACCAGGGCACCAGGCCGCTGCTGCTCGACATCCTGGACGGGGGCGGGGACAAGTGAGGATCGGACGCCGCCGGGTTCCCGTACGCCTGCAGTCCACATCGGTCGAATGCGGTGTCGCCGCTCTGGCGATGGTGCTCGCCCACCACGGCAGACACACCACGGTCGCCGAGCTGCGCGACCGTATGGTCCTGGCCCGTGACGGAGCCAGCGCCGCGTCCATCGCCCGGCACGCGCGCGAACTCGGCATGAAGGTCAAGGCCTTCCGCGCCGAACCGCACGCCCTTGCGGGGCTGTCGATGCCAGTGATCGCGCACTGGGGGATGAACCACTTCGTGGTGATCGAACGCATCACCCGCAGTGGCGCCGACATCGTCGACCCCGCATCCGGGCGGCGCCGCATCACCCATGCGGAGCTCGACGCGTCGTTCACCGGCGTGGCTCTGGAACTGGAGCCGACCGACGTGCTCGAACGGCGCACCGGGGGCGAGGCCGGACTGTGGTCCTTCGTCAGACCGTTCCTGCCGCGCTCGGTCAGTGTGTTGTCGGCCATCGTCGGGGCCTCGGTCCTCCTGACCGTGTTCGGGCTTCTCCCGGCCTTCATGACCGCCTACGTCGTCGACCGCGTGCTGCCCGGCCGCCAGGAGAGCACCCTCCTGATCCTGGTGGCCGGCCTCGCCGCCTACACCGTGAGCCACGCGATGATGACGCTGGCGCGGGCCGAGCTCCTGCTGTGGCTCCAGACCCGCATGGACTGGTCGATGATGGGCTCGTTCCTCAGACACCTGATGTCGCTGCCGTACCAGTTCTTCCAACTGCGCACCGGCGGTGACCTCCTCGTCCGCGTATCGAGCATGGCCTATGTGCGTGATGCGGTCTCCAGCCAGCTGCTCGCCGTCTTCCTCGATGTGGCCCTGCTGGGCATCTACCTCGTGGTGATCGGATTCAAGTCGCTGCTGTTCGTCGCCGCGATCCTGGCCATCGCCGCCGTCCAGCTCGCCGTCATGTTCTTTTCGGCGCCGAGCGCACAGCGCCTGACCGAGCGCGAACTCCAATCACTCGGCGAGGCACAGAGCACCCTCCTGGAAGCGGTAACCAGTGCCGAGACGGTGAAGTCGTCCGGAGCCGAACACGTCGTCGTTGAGCGCTGGTCACAGAAGTTCACCGAACAGCTGGCCTCATCGGTCCGCAGAAGCAGGCTCGACAACGCGATCGACAGCGTCCTGGGCATGCTCGGAACGGCGTCACCCCTGCTGATGCTCGTTCTCGGTGCCTCACTCGTGTTCAGCGACAACCTCTCCCTCGGCGAGATGCTCGCCCTGATCGCCCTTGCCGGGGCAGCGCTGTCCCCCGTGGCGCAACTGGGCCGCAGCATCAAGACGTTCCAGACCATCCGGGTCCACCTCGACCGGCTGCGCGACGTACTCAACGAGCCGTCCGAGAGCGTCGGCCAGGGGGACGAGAAGGTCACCCTGGACGACCCGATCAAGCTGACGGACGTCAGCTTCCGGTATTCCGGGGACGGCCCGGAGGCTCTCTCGGACATCTCGCTCACGGTCAACCCGGGCGAGAAGATCGCCATCGTCGGCAGCAGTGGCTCGGGGAAGTCCACCCTGGCGCGCCTCATCCTCGGCCTCTACGACCCCACCGACGGGGAGATCACCTACGGCGAGACGCCTCTGATCGACATCGACCTGGGACATCTGCGGCGCCAGTGCGGTGTGGTCACCCAGGACGCCGACATCTTCAGCGGTTCGGTGCTGAGCAACATCGCACTGGTGAAACCCGAGGCGAACCTGGACGACGTCGTCGCTGCCGCCCGTCTCGCGGCCGTCCACGACGACATCACGCGCATGCCGATGGGCTACGAGACGATCCTCGGCGAGGGCGGCAGCGGACTGTCCGGCGGTCAGCGGCAAAGGATCGCCCTGGCCCGTGCCGTCGTGCACCGGCCGCGCGTACTCCTCCTGGACGAGGCCAGCAGCCATCTGGACGCCACGACCGAGGCGGTCGTGCACGAGAACCTCTCGGAGCTCGACTGCACCCGCATCGTCATCGCGCACCGCCTCAGCACGGTTCGGGATGCCGATCGCATCCTCGTACTCGACCGGGGCCGGATCGTCGAGGACGGACGGCACGAGGAACTGATCGCGCTCGGCGGAGCGTACGCCACACTGGTCGACCAGCAGCTCGTCCATGACTGATCCGGCGGACGCCTCCGCGGTGCGACCGCGTGGGTACACCATGCTCAAGGGGTGACAACCATGACTCGCCTCCGGGCGGAACTTACGGCGCGGCTGCGCAACCTGGCCGTGCTGGAGCTTGCGAACACTGTCTGGATCGGCTGGGTGGTGTTCGTGACGTCGGACGCCCCGATGAGCGCGGCGAACGTCGTCGGGTACGGGCTGGCGGCCGCGCACCTGGTCATCGGCGCGCTGTACTGGGCCGCGAAGCTGCGCCAGTTGGGCGCGGGACTGTCCCGGCCACCCCTGATGGGGGTGTTCCGGTGGCTGCGACCGGTGTGCGCGGTGGGCCTGGCGGCGGGTCTCGTGGTGGTCGCGGCGGCCCTTGCGAGCAGGCCCCGAGGGATCGACGTGGTGCCGGGGGCAGTCCTGTACGGGCTGGCCGTGGCCGAGTACGTCAACTACTTCCAGTGGCAGCTGATGCACGACACCCGTGCCGACTTGCGCAGATTGCTGCGCACCCGGCGACTGCGCCGGTCGCACCTGTACGAGGACATACGCGTGTACCAGAAGCCGCAGGCGGCCCGGTAGCCGTCTGCGGGCGGCCTGCACGGAGCGCGGTTCGCTCCGTGCAGGCCCGAGCCGAAACAAGGAGAGGAACGCTTCCATGGCGGGAAAAGGGCCCAACAGCGAGTCGGGCGCCATCGAGGTGAAGGGCCTGACGAAGCGATACCGGGGTGTGGTGGCCGTCGACAACCTGTCGTTCACGGTCGCCCCGCGGCGCGTGACCGGCTTCCTCGGCCCCAATGGCGCGGGCAAGACGACCACGCTGCGCATGCTGCTCAGCCTGGCGGCTCCCAGCGCCGGCACCGCGACCATCGGCGGATACCGGTACGAGGAACTGGCGGAACCGCTGAAGACGGTCGGCGCGATGCTCGACGAATCGGGGGCGCACAAGAGCCGTACCGGCCGCGACCACCTGCGTGTCCAGTGCGCGGCGGCCGGACTGCCCGCGCGCAGGGCCGACGAGTTGCTCGACCTCGTCGGGCTGACGCCGGCCGCCCGGCGACGGTACGGAGAGTACTCGCTCGGTATGCGGCAACGGCTCAATCTCGCACAGGCGCTGCTGGGCGACCCGGCCGTGCTCGTCCTCGACGAGCCGGCCAACGGGCTGGACCCGGAGGGGATTGCATGGATGCGTGAACTCCTGCGGAACTTCGTCGCCGAGGGGCGCACCGTGCTCGTCTCCAGTCATCTCATTTCCGAGGTCGAACAGACCGCCGACGACCTGGTGATCATCAACCGGGGAAGGCTGGTGGCGCAGGGCGCGACCCGTGACGTCGTCCGCGGTCTGAGCAGGGCGCGACGGGTACGGGTCCGGGTCTCGCGTACCGCGGACCTGGAGGCGACGCTCACCTCCGCGGGCGCAACCGTCACGGCCGGTGTTCCCGGCGGCGAAGAGGTGCTGCTGGTGTCTGGCCTCGAAACGGCCGTGGTGTCCTCGCTTGCCGCAGCCCACGGGGGAGAGCTGTACGAACTGGCCGAGGAGAAGCGCGATCTGGAACACGCGTTTCTGCACCTCACGGGCGGAGAGGCGACGATCCGATGACAGGTCTGATCAGCAGCGAGCTGCTGAAACTGCGGACGGTACGCACCTGGTGGATCGCCGGTGCCGCAATGGCCGGGACGACGCTTCTGATGGCGTCGTGGTACTGCTGGCAGGCCACCAACTTCATGCAGCCCTTCGAGGACTACCTGGCGAGCGCGATCCTGACTCCCCGTCAGGACATGTCGGCGGAACAGATCGCCACCATGCACCGGCTCTGGGAGACGCAGAGCGATGTCGGCCATATCGCCGCGACCGTATACACGTCCGGACAGGCGGTCGGCCTGCTTCTGGCGGGAGTGCTGGCCGTCCTGCTGGTGACCGATGAGTACCAGCACCGCACCTTGACCGCCACGTTCCTGGCGACCCCGCGCCGGGGCCGCGTCATCGGGGCCAAGCTGGCAGTCGTGGTCATCGCCTCCGCCGGACTGTGGCTGGTGTCCACCGTCGTCGATCTGGTGGTCGGAACCGTCTTCCTGATGTCCCGAGATGTGGGACTCCAGCTCGGCAGTCTCGACGTGGTGACCGCGGTGCTGCTGAACCTGGCCGCGTACGTCGTCTGGGGTGTGTTCGGCTTCGGTCTCGGCGTGCTCATCCGCAACCAGGTGATCGCCACCGTCACCGCGACGGCGTTGTACTTCCTCACCTCGGTCGTGGTCGCCTTCGCCTTCAAGGCCATCCATGAATTCGTGATCGAAGAGGACTGGGTGCTGAAGGCTCAAGTGATCATTCCCGGTGTCGCCTCCCAGATCATGACCACCCCCGGTGAACTCTTCGCCGGAGCCCCCGCGCAGTGGACCGGCGCGGCGGTCCTGGTCGCGTACGGCCTGACCGCCGGGCTTGCGGGAACAGTCCTCCTGCACAGACGGGATGTGGTGTGAGGGCGTCGACTCTGCGCTCTCTCGCACCGTCCGGCACTCAGCCTCCCCTGGTGAACGGGGAGGCTGACGTGTGTTCAGGACGGGCGCGAGCCGTCCTCCGCTCTGGGGAACTGTACGGATGCCGCGACGAGCTGCCAGGCCTTGCGGCTGTCCCAGGTCAGCGCCGCGGCCCTCATCGCCTCGATGCCCGGAGGCAGGTCGAGGCCCAGGTCATCGGCGAACAGAGCCTGACAGCGCTTGATCACATCCAGTGCGCTCGAGGCGTCGCCCTTGATGCAGTGCACTGCCGCCAGCAGCTCCCAGAAGCGCTGGCGGTAGGGCACTTCGGCGATCGTGCTTTCGATCTGATAGCCGAGCACCGCAGTGTGGTCAGCGAGGATGCAGGCTGTGAACAGGTCCTGATACGCGTCGAAGCGGGCGTTGTTGAGCCCCGCGATGTGCGCGCTGAACCAGCGTGTCGGCGGCAGGTCCTGACCGAACGGCCCACGCCACAGCGTGATGGCTTCCTCCAGTGACGCGATGGCGGCGTCGAGGTCGCCGCACAGGAGATGGGTCCGGCCGGTACGTGCCGCCTTGGCGAACCTGGTCAGGTCGAGCTCGTCCGGCTCGATGTGGAGCCGGTACCCGCAATGGCCTCCCCGATAGGTGTGTAACCTTCCGCTGAGTCCCCGCTGGGTCCCGTCGAGGTCGCGTCGCAGGCCCGTGAGATGGCTGCGGATGTTCGCCGTGGCGGACGCCGGGGGCTCGTCCCACAGCAGCTCGGCGAACTCGGAAATGGTGATCGGCCGTCCGGTCCGGAGCAGGAGAGCGGTAAGGACGGCGCGCCGGACGGGCGAGATCACCCGGGTGTCGCCCTGGACGAGCAACGGACCGAGAATGCTGAAGCGCGCGCTGCATATCTCACCAGACTGCATGACGGTCCAACAGGCCTGACGCGGGACGTGAGCCGCCCGGGTATCGGAGCGCCCGGCAAGAGGAACAGCCCCGAAGGCCGTGCCGCGGGCCGCCCGGACGGTGCGGCAGCCGTCGGCTCTCCCGCCCCGGTCCCGTGGACACACCCCAGGAAGGTGCTGCGGCAGACGACACCACGGAGTGCGGATCGCTCTGCCGAACGACGGTCAACAACCCCGGTCCATGGCGTCCGCCGTGCAGCCGCCGTGGACACGGGTTCCGCTCGTAGGACCTGCTGGCGCCCCGACACCTGGTGCAGTGAGGGCTTCCGCCGCGGTCGGCGCGCTGTGGATCGTCACCGTTGATCTCCTCCTGCTTGGTCAGGGCAGGGGTGAGCACATTGAGCCATATACCTATCGTTGCTCGTGTCCCCCGTGGATCACCAATCTTGCCACGAGGGTCCGGAGTCAGCCATGGTTCTGCGTGACCGGTGTGAGCGCTGTGAGGACAGACCCTTCTTTGTGTCCCTTTTGTGGATGCAATGTGATCCGTTCAGTAAGACCGACCGGCAAATGGGGGGTGGGTTGAGGAGCGGGGCCGGGTGCGTGCAGCTGCAAGGCGGAGGAGGGAGGCAACGCGGAGCGTTGGTGACCGACGACAACGCCGGAGGGGGTCCCCCCTCTGGCCCTTAAGGCCTTGGGGGAGTGCGTGCCCGGCCCCCCGACGCCGCCCTCCATTTGCCGGTCGGTCTAAATCCTGGGGAACCGCCCAGTACGGACACGCGCCAGTCGGCCTGCGCGGTTGACGGGCCGACCACGGCGAACCAAGTGGTCGGTGGCCGGAAATGAGTGCCAGGTACGAACTAGTGCCGTGCAGGCGTCACGAGCCGGTGAACCTTTCCGGTCACAGCACCAGGCGGGCCCACCCCGTGACAGGCCGAAGGGCCCGCCCCCGCGATCGTCTCGCGGGACCGGGCCCTTCGGCGTGCGTACGGCGACCGGTCAGGCGTCGAAGACCTCGGCGACCAGCTGGGCCTGCTCGGCCTGGTGGCGCTTGGCGGAGCCCACCGCGGGGGACGAGCTGTGCGGCCGCGAGATGCGGCGCAGACGCTCACCGTGCGGGACGTCGGCGCCGACGGCCAGGTCCAGGTGGTCGATCAGGTTCAGGGCGATGAACGGCCAGGCGCCCTGGTTGGCCGGCTCCTCCTGGGTCCAGAGGTACTTCTCGGCGTTCGGGTACTTGGCGATCTCGGCCTGCAGCTCGGCACCCGGCAGCGGGTACAGGCGCTCCAGACGGATGATCGCGGTGTCCGTGACGCCACGCTTCGTACGCTCGGCCTCCAGGTCGTAGTAGACCTTGCCGGCGCAGAAGACGACCTTGCGGACGTCGTCCGCGTTCACCGAGTCGTCGCCGATCACCGGGCGGAAGCCGCCGGTGGTGAACTCCTCGGCCTTCGACGCGGCCGCCTTGAGGCGGAGCATCGACTTCGGGGTGAAGACGATCAGCGGCTTGTGGTGCGGGTTGTGCACCTGCCACCGCAGCAGGTGGAAGTAGTTCGACGGCAGGGTCGGCATGGCGACCGTCATGTTGTTCTGCGCGCACAGCGTGAGGAAGCGCTCCGGGCGGGCGGACGAGTGGTCCGGGCCCTGGCCCTCGTAACCGTGCGGCAGCAGCAGCGTGACGCCGGAGGTCTGACCCCACTTCTGCTCGGCCGAGGAGATGAACTCGTCGACGACGGTCTGCGCGCCGTTGACGAAGTCACCGAACTGGGCCTCCCAGATGACCAGCGACTCCGGACGGGCCAGCGAGTAGCCGTACTCGAAGCCCATCGCCGCGTACTCGCTGAGCAGCGAGTCGTAGACGTTGTAACGGGCCTGGTCGTCGGAGAGGTAGAGCAGCGGGGTGTAGTCCTCGCCGGTCACCTGGTCGACGAGGACCGCGTGGCGCTGGCCGAAGGTGCCGCGGCGGGTGTCCTGGCCGGCGAGCCGGACCGGGGTGCCCTCCATCAGCAGCGAACCGATGGCCAGGGTCTCGCCCATGCCCCAGTCGATCGTGCCGTTCTCCACCGAGGCCGCGCGGCGCTGCATCTGCGGCATCAGACGGGGGTGGACGGTGATCCGGTCGGGGATGTTGACCTGGGACTCCGCGATGACCTTCACGACCTCCTGGGAGACCGCGGTGGTCACGGCGACCGGGAACTCGGGCTGGACCTCGGGGGTGTGCGTCGGAGCCGGCAGCGAGGTGGCCTCACGGACCTCCGCGAAGACCTTCTCCAGCTGGCCCTGGAAGTCCTGGAGCGCCTGCTCGGCCTCTTCCAGCGTGATGTCGCCGCGACCGATGAGGGACTCGGTGTAGAGCTTGCGCACCGAGCGCTTCTTGTCGATCAGGGTGTACATCTGCGGGTTGGTGAACTCCGGGTTGTCGCCCTCGTTGTGACCGCGGCGGCGGTAGCAGATGAGGTCGATCACGACGTCCTTGTTGAACGCCTGCCGGAACTCGAAGGCGAGCCGGGCGACCCGGACGACGGCCTCGGGGTCGTCACCGTTGACGTGGATGATCGGCGCCTCGATCATGCGCGCCACGTCCGTGGCGTACATCGAGGAGCGCGAGGACTCCGGGGCGGCGGTGAAGCCGACCTGGTTGTTGATCACCACGTGCACGGTGCCGCCGGTGCGGTAGCCGCGCAGCTGCGACATGTTGAGCGTCTCGGCGACGACGCCCTGGCCGGCGAAGGCCGCGTCGCCGTGGAGCGCGACCGGCAGGACCGTGAAGTCCGTGCCGCCCTTGTTGATGATGTCCTGCTTGGCGCGGGCGATGCCCTCCAGGACCGGGTCGACCGCCTCCAGGTGCGAGGGGTTGGCGGCCAGCGAGACCTTGATCTGCTCGCCGTCCAGACCGGTGAAGGTGCCCTCGGCGCCCAGGTGGTACTTCACGTCGCCGGAGCCGTGCATCGACCGGGGGTCGAGGTTCCCCTCGAACTCGCGGAAGATCTGCGCGTACGACTTGCCGACGATGTTCGCCAGCACGTTCAGCCGGCCGCGGTGGGCCATGCCGATGACGACCTCGTCGAGGCGGGCCTCCGCCGCGGAGTCGATGACCGCGTCGAGCAGCGGGATGACGGACTCGCCGCCCTCCAGCGAGAACCGCTTCTGGCCGACGTACTTGGTCTGCAGGAACGTCTCGAACGCCTCGGCGGCGTTGAGGCGGCGCAGGATGCGCAGCTGCTCCTCGCGCTCGGGCTGCTGGGCGCGCGGGCGCTCCACCCGGTCCTGGAGCCACTTGCGCTGCTTCGGGTCCTGGATGTGCATGAACTCGATGCCGGTGGTGCGGCAGTACGACTCACGCAGCACACCGAGGATGTCGCGGAGCTTCATCATCGACTTGCCGGCGAAACCGCCGACCGCGAAGTCCCGCTCCAGGTCCCACAGGGTGAGGCCGTGCTCGGTGATGTCCAGGTCGGGGTGCTTGCGCTGGCGGTACTCCAGCGGGTCGGTGTCGGCCATGACGTGGCCGCGGACCCGGTAGGAGTGGATCAGCTCGAAGACCCGCGCGGCCTTGGTCACGTCGTTGTCGTGCGAGGCGTCGATGTCCGTGAGCCAGCGGACCGGCTCGTACGGGATGCGCAGCGACTTGAAGATCTCGTCGTAGAACTCGTTCTCGCCGAGCAGGAGCTGGGCGACGATCCGCAGGAACTCGCCGGAGGCGGCGCCCTGGATCACCCGGTGGTCGTACGTCGAGGTCAGCGTCATGACCTTGGAGATGCCCAGCTTGTTCAGGGTGTCCTGGGAGGTGCCCTGGAACTCGGCCGGGTAGTCCATCGCGCCGACGCCCATGATGAGGCCCTGTCCGGGCATCAGGCGGGGCACCGAGTGCACGGTGCCGATGCCGCCGGGGTTGGTCAGCGAGGCGGTGACGCCGGTGAAGTCGTCCATGCCGAGCTTGCCGTTGCGGGCGCGGCGGACGATGTCCTCGTACGCCTGCCAGAACTCGAAGAAGTTGAGCGTCTCGGCCTTCTTGATGGCCGCGACGACCAGCTGGCGGTCGCCGTTCGGCTTCACCAGGTCGATGGCCAGACCGAGGTTGACGTGCTCCGGCTTGACCAGGGTCGGCTTGCCGTCCTTCAGCGCGAAGGAGTGGTTCATCGTCGGCATGGCCTTGAGGGCCTGCACCATCGCGTACCCGATGAGGTGCGTGAAGGAGATCTTCCCGCCCCGGGCGCGCTTGAGGTGGTTGTTGATGACGATGCGGTTGTCGAAGAGCAGCTTCACCGGAACGGCGCGGACGGACGTGGCCGTCGGCAGCTCCAGCGAGGCGTTCATGTTCTTCGCGACGGCGGCCGACGGACCGCGCAGCGTCACGTACTCGGGGCCGGCCGGGGCCTCGGTGGCCGGCGCCGCCGCGGGCTTGGCCGGGGTCTCGGCGGCCTTCGCGGCCGGGGCCGGCGCGGCCTTCGCCGGGGCTGCCGGAGCAGGGGCGGCGGGAGCGGCCTGTGCGGGCGCCGGGGCCGCGGGTGCGGTGGTCTTCGTGGCCGGAGCCGGGACCTGCGCCGGGGTGGCCCGGGGTGCGGCTGCCGGTGCGGCGGCGGCCGGGGTCACCGCAGCCCCCGCGGCTGCGGCGCCGGGAACGGGCTTGTCCGCCGTGCCGGACGTACCCGGCTTGTAGTCGGCGAAGAAGTCCCACCAGGCGCGATCGACCGAATTGGGATCCTGGAGGTACTGCTGGTAGATCTCGTCGACGAGCCACTCATTGGGGCCGAAAGCCGCGGCCGGGTCGGAACCCGGGCCGGCTTGGTCGGTCGAGATGCTCGAGTTACTGGGGGACTGAGACGACACGGCGGCAACCGCCCTCTTCCGCTTCACAAGGTGATGGACAGCGGAAATCAAGGCTACGCCTCCCCAGCCGTTCCACGCAGGCCGGGCCGCTCTTCGTCGCGCAAGTCACATCGGAAGGCGGGTTTCGGCGCAGGAAATGGCGGGAAACAAGCATGGTTCCGCCTCACTCCGGGTACGCGGGACCGCGGCTACGACCCCTTCGACCGTACCCATCGAAGAGAACGTGTAGAACGTGCCCTTCCGATTCGAACCCTATGTCAACCTCGCGGTTGCGGGATCCCCGGAAGAGTGACCTGGATGCGGCAGCCGCGAGCAGATTCGGCCACACCGATCCGTCCGCCGTGCAGATCCACCGCCCAGCGGGCGATCGCCAGGCCCAGACCCGTACCGCCGTCGCTGCCGGGACCGTGCGGGGACGGCACCTCGCCGCGGTTGAAACGCTCGAAGACCCGGTGCCGCTCGGACTCCGGGATGCCCGGACCCTCGTCCAGTACCTCCAGCGCCAGGGACTCCGGCCCGGCGCCCCGCCGGGCCAGCACCGTGACCCGGCCGTGCGGCGGGCTGTGCTTGACAGCGTTGTCGACCAGATTGGCCACCACCTGGTGCAGCCGTTCCGCGTCCGCGTGCGCGGTCAGCTCGGGCGGCGACACGTCCAGATGCAGATGCACGTCCTTGCGGGTGTGGTTCCCGGAGCCGGAGGGCAGCCGACGGTGTGAGGCGGCGAGATTCGCCTCCTTCAGCACACCCGACAGATAGGGCCACACCTCGAAACGGCGGGCCTTCAGCGTGACCACCCCGCTGTCCAGACGGGACAGGTCCAGCAGCGTCTCCACCAGCCTGCCGAGCCGCTCGGTCTGTTTCAGCGCCGTGCGCATCGTCTCGGGATCGGCCGAGGAGACCCCGTCCACGACGTTCTCCAGCACGGCTCTCAGGGCCGCGATGGGCGTCCGCAGCTCGTGCGACACATTGGCCACCAGCTCCTTGCGGTGCCGGTCCACGGCCTCCAGGTCGTCCGCCATGCGGTTGATCGTCTGGGCCAGGTCACCGAGCTCGTCACGCCGGTCGGCGCCGCTCACCCGTCTGGTGTAGTCGCCGTGCGAGATGGACCGGGCCACGGTCGTCATCTCGTCCAGCGGTGCTGTCAGGCCGTGCGCCACGAACTGGGTGATCAGCAGGGTCGCGATCACCGAGAACACCGTGATGAAGCGCAGCTCGGTCCTGGTGCGCAGGGCCACCATCAGCAGCCCGGTGGTGATGAACACCGACACCACCACGAGCGTGCCCAGCTTGGCCTTGACCGAGAAGGGACGCAGTCCGGAACCGGGCCGGGTCATGGCGCAGGGGTCTCCAGGGCATAACCGACACCGTGCACGGTACGGATCCGCTCCGCACCGATCTTCCGGCGCAGGGCCTTGATGTGGCTGTCGACCGTGCGGGTGCCGGAGGCGTCCGCCCAGTCCCAGACCTCGGCCAGCAGCTGCTCCCGGGAGAGCACCGCGCGCGGCGTGTTGGCCAGGCAGACCAGCAGGTCGAACTCGGTCGGGGTGAGGTGGACGTCGTCGGCGCGCACCCGGACCCGGCGCTGCGCGTGATCGATCTCCAGCTCGCCGAGGCGCAGTATGCCGCTGCGCGGTGTGACGGCGGCCAGTGCCGCGCGCTCGACCCGGCGCAGCAGGACGTGCACCCGGGCCGCCAGCTCACGCATGGAGAACGGCTTGGTCATGTAGTCGTCGGCGCCGACCCCGAGGCCGACCAGCATGTCGGTCTCGTCGTCCCTGGCGGTCAGCATCAGCACCGGCACCGGCCGCTGGGCCTGCACGCGACGGCAGACCTCCAGTCCGTCGAAGCCGGGGAGCATGATGTCGAGCACCATCAGATCGGGCTGCCAGGCCTCGGCCGCATCCACGGCCGCGGGCCCGTCGAGTGCGGTCTGCACCAGAAAGCCCTCGGCCCGCAGCCTGGCGGAAATGGCATCGACGATCGTGGCGTCGTCCTCGACCACCAGCACCCGGCGCTGCGCGCCCGGGGTGGCCGCGACACCGTTGTGGGTGGTGTGTGTCTGTTCCATCGCCCCGCCCCTGCCCGCTCTCACGGGGGCCATTCCCCCGGACGCGCGGTCTTCGCTTGTGGATGTCATGGGTGATCCCGTCACCGGTCAGCAGCGTAAAGGCAGCGGACCGCTCTCGGCTACGCAGGGTGTAACGGCTTCGGCGCAATGAAAGTGGCGGAGTGTCGGCCTTGTGGCGCTTGGCCCCGGGCGTCCGGGGGGTGCGGACAACCGGTGGGCGCTATCGGTCTGTCCGAAGTGCGAGATGAACCACGTCCGGAACACCTCGGGCAACACTGACCTCTTCGGTTCTTACCCCACTGAATCCGGCATTCCGCAAGGCTTGTTCGAACTCGGCGGACGGTTGTGCGGACCACACTGCGAGAACGCCGCCGGGTGTCAGCCGCTCCCGGCAGTCCGTCAGGCCGGCGGGGGAGTACAGGCTGGTGTTGTCCTCGGTGACGGTCCAGTCCGGTCCGTTGTCGATGTCCAGGCACAGGGCGTCGTAACGGTCCGTAGTCGTGTGCAGGTACGAGACGAGATCCGTCGTCAGGATCGCGGTCCGCGGATCGGCGAGCGCCGCCCCGGAGATCGCGGCCAGCGGTCCCTCCCGGTGCCAGTCCACGATCGCCTGCTCCCGTTCGACGACGGCGATCCGCCCCCACCGCGGCTCGTCGGCGGCCCGGACGAGAGAGAAGCCGACCCCGAGACCCCCGATGAGTACCGCCGGGGCCGTCCGCCCGGCGGGCAGAGCGGCCAGCGCCGCGTCGATCAGCAGCCGCTCGGAACGCCCGTCCGAGGTGTCCATCAGGAAGCACCCGTTGGCGATGATCTCGAAGTCGTCGCCCCGCTCCCGCAGCACGACCTCGCCGTACGGGCCTTCACGGCGGTCGAGTGTGACAGGGGCGAGGGCGTCGGGGCCGTGGACGTCGGGCATGGTGCGGATCTCCGGTGCGTGGCGACGGTGTCCCCGCCATCCTGTCCGGTCGACGCGGCCGGCGGCCAGCGTTTATGACCGAGTCCGTGCCTCGGGGGGTGCGCCGTCGAGGAGCATGCCTCTCGGGGAGCGTAAGCGCATATAAGAGGACGGAAGCATGGTGTGGTCGACGCCCGGCGCGAAGCGAGCGCCCGTTTTCGGCCACCTCATGTGGCTCACGCCATGGACGACGTGGGGGAGGATCGCGGAGGGTAGGTCGTTGTCCTGGGGGGCTTGTACGGAAAGGGGCCTCGCGCGGTGCATCAGGGTACGGACAGAGCGGCTGGCGAGGAGTACCACGAGGCGCCGCCGCTCGACGCCATACCGCGTCAGCGCCGCAAGGGAGAGGGTGCCCCTCCTCCGGCCCGGCAGGCCCCGAAGGCCCGCGTTGCGCACAAGGCCCGCGTTGCGCACGAGGTCCGCGTTGCGCGCAAGGCGCGCCGCCGGCTGCGGCTGCTGCCGACGCCCACCGGCACCCCGTTCACCTTCGGCTATCTGCTGGTGCTCGTCGGTACGTCCCTCTTCATGGAGTTCGCCGACCAGGACACCGTCTCCGCGGTCCTGCGCGCGTCGAGCACGGATGTCGCGCATCTCGGCGAGACCCCGCTGCTCGTCCTGGCCGCCAGTGCCCTCTGGGTCGTCGGCGGGCTCACCTCGCCGTACGTCATCGGCTTCGCTCTCGTGCTGACCGCCCTGGAGCGTCGCATCGGGGGGTGGCGCACCGCCGGGGTGTTCCTGCTCGGCCATGTCGTGGCGACGCTCGCCACGGAGATCCCGGTCGGGCTGTCCGTGGTGGCCGGTCACCTGCCGGAGTCCTCGCTGCACCGGCTCGACTACGGCATCAGCTTCGGGCTGATGGCGAGTGTGGGCGCCCTCGCCGGGCTGCTCGTGCCGTGGCTGCGGGTGGTGGTGCTCGGCGGCGTCGGCGCGATGCTGCTGCAGGACCTGTTCGAGCTGAGCAGCCCCCTCACCGACTGGGGGCATCCGCTGGCGCTGCTGCTGGGTGTGGCCTGCTGGCCGCTGTTGCGCCGGGTCGTCGCGGCCCGGGGCGTGGTGATCAAGGGCGCGGGGCCTTCTCACCGTGCACCGCGAGGTATTCGGCTGCCGGCCAGGGCGCCAGATCGTCGATGAGCATCGCCAGGACGGCCGGATCGGCGGGAGGGCGTGCGGCCCGTGCGTGCGGCCACCCGCGTCTGCTCGACCCGCGCCGGATGGTCCCGGTAGTAGCGGGCGAGTGCCTTCCGCTGATCGCTCACAGCGAACGTGGCCCGGGGAACAACGAGCGGCTCAGGAGCATTGAGTCTGCATAGCTCAAGTTGACTGCTGAAGGGGAGATCATGGCTACCGAGTCCAACGCGGTCACTCCGCTCGCCCTGCCGGTGCTGCCGCTCGACGACGAGGTCGTGCTGCCCGGGATGGTGGTGCCTCTGGACCTGTCCGACACCGATGTGCGCGCCGCCGTGGAGGCCGCGCAGGCCGCGGCCCGCGAGGGCGGCGGCAAACCCGAGGTGCTTCTGGTGCCGCGGATCGACGGGACGTACACCGGCACCGGTGTCATCGGCACGGTCGAGCAGGTCGGACGGCTTTCGGACGGAGATCCGGGCGCGCTCATCCGCGGCCGTGGCCGGGTACGGATCGGGGCCGGGACCAGCGGACCGGGGGCCGCGCTCTGGGTGGAGGGGACCCGGGTCGACGCGGTCGTCCCCGACCCGCTCCCCGGAGCCGCCGCCGAGCTGGTCAAGGAGTACAAGGCACTCGCCACCAGCTGGCTGAAGAAGCGCGGGGCCTGGCAGGTCGTGGACCGGGTCCAGCAGATCGAGGACATCTCCGCGCTCGCCGACAATTCCGGATACTCACCCTTCCTCACCACTGCCCAGAAGGTGCAGCTCCTGGAGACCGTGGACGCGGTCGCCCGGCTGAAGCTCGCCATCCAGTGGCTCGGCGAGCACCTTGCCGAGCAGGACGTCGCCGAGTCCATCGCCAAGGACGTCCAGGAGGGCGTCGACAAGCAGCAGCGCGAATTCCTGCTGCGGCGCCAGCTCGAAGCCGTACGCAAGGAGCTCGCCGATCTCAACGGGGGGCCTGGTTCCGGCGCGGACGAGTCCGACGACTACCGGGCGCGCGTCGAGGCCGCCGATCTTCCCGAGCACGTCCGCGAGGCGGCGCTCAAGGAGGTCGACAAGCTGGAACGTTCGTCCGACCAGAGCCCCGAGGGCTCCTGGATCAGGACCTGGCTCGACACCGTCCTCGAACTGCCGTGGACGGAACGGACCGAGGACGCGTACGACATCCGGGGCGCCCAGGAGATCCTCGACGCCGAGCACGCGGGCCTGCAGGACGTGAAGGAGCGGATCACCGAGTACCTGGCGGTCCGCAAGCGGCGTTCCGACCGCGGCCTCGGCGTCGTCGGCGGGCGGCGCGGCGGTGCCGTGCTGGCGCTGGTGGGTCCTCCGGGCGTGGGCAAGACCTCGCTCGGCGAGTCCGTCGCGCACGCCATGGGACGCAAGTTCGTCCGCGTCGCGCTCGGCGGTGTGCGGGACGAGGCGGAGATCCGCGGCCACCGGCGTACCTACGTCGGCGCCCTGCCGGGGCGGATCGTGCGGGCCGTCAAGGAGGCCGGTTCGATGAACCCGGTCGTTCTGCTCGACGAGATCGACAAGGTCGGCTCGGACTTCCGGGGCGACCCGGCCGCCGCCCTCCTCGAAGTCCTCGACCCGGCCCAGAACCACACCTTCCGCGACCACTACCTGGAGGTCGAACTCGACCTCAGCGACGTCGTGTTCCTGGCCACCGCCAACGTGCTCGAAGCCATCCCGGAAGCCCTGCTGGACCGGATGGAACTGGTTCGGCTCGACGGCTACACCGAGGACGAGAAGGTCGTCATCGCCCGCGACCACCTGCTCCCGCGCCAGCTGGAGCGGGCCGGTCTGGAGAAGGGCGAGGTGACGCTCGACGAGTCCGCGCTGCGCAAGCTGGCCGGCGAGTACACCCGTGAAGCGGGCGTACGGAACCTGGAGCGGGCCGTCGCCCGGCTGCTCCGCAAGGTCGCGGCCCAGCACGAACTGGGCGACCGGGAGCTTCCGTTCACGGTCACCGAAGCGGATCTTCGCGGCCTGATCGGACGGCCGCACCACGTCCCCGAGTCCGCCCAGGACCCGGCCGAGCGCCGGACCTCGGTGCCGGGCGTGGCCACCGGGCTCGCGGTGACCGGAGCGGGTGGCGACGTGCTGTTCGTGGAGGCGTCGTTGGCCGACCCGGAGACCGGAGCTTCCGGACTGACCCTGACCGGTCAGCTCGGCGACGTGATGAAGGAGTCCGCGCAGATCGCGCTGAGCTTCCTGCGGTCGCACGGCGCGGAACTGGAATTGCCGGTCGCGGACCTGAAGGACCGCGGCGTGCACATCCACTTCCCCGCGGGCGCGGTCCCCAAGGACGGCCCGAGCGCCGGTATCACGATGACGACGGCACTGGCCTCGCTGCTCTCCGGACGGCTGGTCCGTACGGATGTGGCGATGACGGGTGAGGTCTCGCTGACCGGACGGGTGCTGCCGATCGGCGGCCTGAAGCAGAAGCTGCTGGCCGCGCACCGGGCCGGGATCACCACCGTGGTGATCCCGAAGCGGAACGAGGCCGACCTGGACGACGTCCCGGCCGAGGTCCTGGACACCCTGGAGGTCCACCCGGTGACGGACGTCCGCCAGGTGCTGGAGATCGCCCTCGCGCCGGTCTCCGCGGCCAGGCCCGAGGAGAGGATCCCGGCCGCGGCGTAGCCGCCACGGCGTGACGGACGTGGCACCACGTGCGCGACCGGTACGGACGGCCCGCCTCCCCGGCAACGGGTGGGCGGGCCGTTCCGCGTGTGCCGGCGGGTCGGCCCGCCCAGGCCGCACGGCGAGCGGCGCACCGAAGGCCGCGACGGGCGGCGACTTCACCGGCGGCGGACGCCGGTAGGGGCATCGGTGCGGGTGCGGCCGGTGGGTCCCGTCGGCCGACGAGCCGGGCTCAGGGGCGGTAGATCGTCCCCGGGACGGGCTCGGCGGGCGCCATCAGCTGCGGGACGGTGACAAAGGTGTAGCCCTGCTTCTTCAGCGCGTCGATGATGCCGGGCACCGCGGGCACCGTCCCCTTGTAGATGTCGTGCAGCAGGATGATGCCGTCCTTGCCCGCCTGGTCCAGGATGCGCTTCTTGATCAGCGCCGAGTCGGTGGTGGAGTAGTCCTTGGCGGTGGCGCTCCACAGGATCTGGGAGAGCCCCAGGTCCTTGCTGATACCCGAGACGGTGTCGTCGGTACGGCCCTGCGGAGGGCGCATCAGCCGCGGCTTCTTGCCGGTGATCTCCGCTATCGCGTCCTGCGTCTTCTCCAGCTCGGCGCGTATCTCGGCCGGCTTCTTGTCCGTCAGGATCTCGTGGGACCAGGTGTGGTTGGCCACCTCGTGCCCCTCGGCCGCGAGCCTGCGCACGGTGTCGGGGTGCTTCTTGACGTGGTTCTTGCCCAGCAGGAAGAAGGTCGCGTGCACCTTCTTCTCCTTGAGGACGTCCAGCAGGTGCGGGGTGTCCTCGCCCGGTCCCGCGTCGAAGGTCAGCGCTATGCACTTGGCCTTGCGGCAGTCGACCGGGCCGAAGGAGCCCTTGACGTCGGAGCCCGCGTCGCCACGCGCCGAGGCCGGTGCGGTGGTCTGCATGGAGCAGCCGCTGAGCGTCAGGGTGAGTGCCGTCACAAGGGCGGCGGCCAACCCCGCACCGATCGACTTCGTCTTCATGGGCAAGGCGGGTCACTCCTCCGTGGCTGAACAGGGCACGCGATGTGCGGCGGAGAAGGACTATACACACGGCGTATACACCGGATTCATAGGGGTGTCCGGTGCCCGCTCGGGGGCCGAACGACCTGGCCATGGGCGTGAACAGGGTGGAGCCCCCGGTGATGGGGTGGGTCACCGAGGGCTCGGTCGTGCGAAGCGGTGTGCCGCGCGGCAGCGGCGGGTCGGCTCAGCCGTTGGCGAGGGCCTGTACGCGGTCGAGCGCGCCGTTGAAGTGGCTGTGGTCGCCGACGTACGGGCCGGACGAGGTGTACTGCCACATCGTGTAGTAGCCCCAGCCGGCCGGGAGTTCGCCGACGGTGCTGTTGTACCGGGCCACCCACAACGGGTTGGTGGTGCCGAAGCTCGCGTTGTTCCCGGTGCAGGCCTGCCACCAGCTGGTCGCGGTGTAGATGACCGCGTCGCGTCCGGTGCGCGCCTTGTAGGTGTTCACGAAGTCACGGATCCAGGACACCATGGCGGCCTGGCTCAGGCCGTAGCACTGGTCGCCGTACGGGTTCCACTCGATGTCGAGCGCGCCCGGCAGGGTCTTGCCGTCCTTGGACCAGCCGCCCCCGTGGTCCACGAAGTAGTTGGCCTGGACGGCGCCGCTCGTGGTGTTCGGGGTGGCGAAGTGGTACGAGCCCCGGATCATGCCGACGTTGTACGAGCCGTTGTACTGCTGGGCGAAGTACGGGTTCGTGTAGTAAGTGCCCTCGGTGGCCTTGGTGTAGGCCCACTTCACGCCGCTGTTCCAGAGGGTCGGCCAGTCGACGTTGCCCTGGTAGCTGGCGACGTCCACGCCTTCGGTCTGGGCGGCGAGGGTGTCGCGCGGCAGTCCGCCCTGGCCGTCGTGGGCGGCGACGCCCATGCCCATCGTGGCCGTGCCCCGTGCGGGCTTCTTGGCCGCGGCGGCGGAGTCGTGGGTGCCCGCGGCGCTCGCCGCGCCGGGCAGGGTGAGGAGGAGGGAAAGGGCTGCGAGCAGGGTTCCGGCCGCCGCGAAGCGCGAGCGGCGGGACGTTCCGGATCCGGATCTGAGCACCGGCATGTGAGTGCCTCCGAGGCCTTGGTGGGGGGACGCGCTGATCCCAGGGGGACGCCGGGCGCACCCCTGTCGGCATGCCATGGTGTGGACATGCCATACATGACGCTACGCACGTAGACCTGGGCTGCGGAAGGGGGCCTGGGCGCCGCCGTTGGTCTACGCCTGCGAAATACTGGCCAAGCTGCGGCGATGACCAGCAGCGAAAGAAACTTTCAGCGGCAGGAAAGCTTATGAGGGGTGTTGACGTGCACGGGAGCGAAAGCGGTAGTGAACCCGGCGCGACCGGAGAAAGTGGTGTGGACCACGCATTCCTGGCCCTGGAGCGGGAGTTGGCCGTCTTTCTGCGGCGGGCGCGGGCCAACTCCGGGGAAATGGCGCGCGAGGTACACCCCGAACTGGAGGCCGCCGCGTACGGACTTCTCGTCCGGCTGGAGTCGGCCGGACGGCAACGGGCCACGGATCTGGCCGCCTACTTCGGCGTCGGCAAGGCGACCATGAGCCGTCAACTCCGCGCCCTGGAAGACCTCGGACTGGTGGCGCGCGAGCCCGACCCGGCCGACGGCCGCGCCCATCTCGTCCACCTCACCGCCGAGGGGCTGGCCCGCTATCGCAGCGTCCGCGACGCCCGCCGCGAGCGCTATGTGCGCAAGCTCGCCGACTGGGACCGGGCCGAGGTGGCCGAACTGGCCCGGCTGCTGCATCACCTGAACGCCCGCGCGGAGGGCTGACGTCCGCGCCGGCCCGCTCCCGGCGGCACGCCCCGTTCCGGTACGGCGTCACAGCACCGCGTAGACCGCCGTCGCGTCGTCATGGGTCTTGCTGCGGCGCAGGCGCGTGCGCTCCGTGTCCGCGTCCTCCAGGGCCCGGACGCGGTCGATCAGCCCCTGCGTCCCCTCCTTGTGGAGCACTCCGAGGCAGTCCGCCCAGTCGCCTTCGCGGAACATCTCGGTCCAGCGGGCCGCCCCGTCGGTCAGTGCGGCGAGCGCCCGCACCCGGCCGACGGGGGTGCGCCCGGTGACCGCACGGGCCGCCACGGACGGGTCCGCGGCGGCGGTGAAGAAGCCGCCCTCCTTGTTCCGCGCCTGTGCGTCGGCGATCGCCTCGACGGCGAGCGTGCCCGGTGGCAGATGGTCCAGCCGGTCGTCGAGCAGGGGGCGCACGCTTCCGTCGGGCGCCTCGAACAGCAGGACGGAATCAGACAGTACGAGGTGCTCGATCTCGCGTTCGTCCCAGCGCGCCATGACGACCGTCGCCTGCGGTGTCCGCACGTGAGAAAGGTCACACAGGGAGCGGTGCGTGTCGGCGGTGCGCCGAATGGACTCGGCCAGGATCTCCTGGAGGGTCAGATCCCGCCGCGAACCGGACAGTTCGACCAGTGCGCCGCCGAGCCGTGCGGTGAACCAGGGCACCGAGTGCACACAACCGTCGTCACCCCTCGGTGGGGTCACCCCGTCGAGCAGGACCAGCGCCCCGCCCTGGCCCGAAGCGGGGGCGGTCGTGGCCGCCCAGTCCTCGTTCGGGTGGTCGGGGCTGCCGGCGACGGTGGCGAGTTCGATGCGCATGCGGCCAGTCTGCACGATGTCTTCACGGGCCCTGCATGAATCAGAATTGGCCTGTACCACCAGGTCAGGCGGGTGTCCCGAGCGGAAGGAATGGCTCCGGGCGGCGTGCGGGCGGGCATCCTGCCAAAGCCGGGGCGGAAGTTCCAGCCGAAGGTCCAGGTGTGACGGACGCGCCTCGGGGGGAGACTTGTTCGTCAACTCCGGAGTGATGTTCACTCGTTCAGGTGGCGGAGTGGTTGATGCGCGCCCCCCTCTCAAAAGCACTGGAATGGTCAGAAGCCGTACAGGGGTCGGGGCGCTCGTTCACATGTGATCGTGCGTCACCTCTGCTTCAAGGGCGGACGAGTCAAGATTGCGAGCACCGGTGCAGAAGAAGCGGCCTCGGAGCAAGGGCAGCAAGCACAGCGGTTCCGGGGTGACGCCACCGGTACCCGCCGAGAGCGAGGGCACCCGGCGCACCGTGCGCGTACGCAGCCGGCTGGTCGCCGGTGTCGCGGTGGTCGGCATCACCGTCATCGCCGCGGGCGCGCCCGCGGCCCTCAGCGCTTCCTCGGAGCTGAATGAGTCGCAGCGGCTGGTCACTCTCGCCGAGCTGAACCAGCAGGCCATCGCGCTCTCCCACGCCCTCGCGGACGAGCGTGACGAGGTGACCGCCTACATCGCGGCCGGCCGTGACGAGCAGTCCGGTCCGGCGGCGAAGGGCAAGGGCGACTCCGGCAGCCGGAGCGCCCGCGTCGATCAGCAGGTGGACGAGATCAGGGACGCGGCCCCGGCCGCGCTGCGCCGCGATCTCTCGACCATCCCCTCGCTGCGCCGCGACGCGCTGAGCGGCAAGGGCTCGGCACTGCAGGCCCATCAGGCGTACACCGAGGTCATCACCAAGCTCCACGACCTCGCCGACGAACTCGCCGAGAAGACCCCGCCGCGCGCCGCCGGGGCCACCCGCGCGCCGCTCGCGCTCGGCCGGGCCACCGAGCAGGCCTCCGCCACCCGCGGGCTGCTGCTCGCCGCGCTCTCCGTGCCCCGTCCCGTCACGACCCCGCAGATCGACCCGGTCACCGGACTGCCCGTCCAGGCCCAGGACCAGGGCAGCAGCAAGGACGACCGCACCCGTGACGAGCTGAGCGCCGCCGCCCAGCAGGCGCGGGTCGGCGAACTCGCCTCGCTCGCCGACTTCGACCAGGCCGCGGGCACCACCGCCCGCGACAAGCTGTCGTCCACCGTCACCGGCCCCGAGGTCGACAGCGCGGAGAAGTACCTCAACTCCCTCACCGACCGCCCAGAGCTCTCCGAATCCGATCAGCAGACCAGCAGCAAGAAGGTCGCTGCGGCCCTCTCCGCCCGGATCGACCGGATGCGGGGCGTCGAGTCCGCCCTCGGCACCGCGCAGGTCCAGCGCCTGGAGCAACTGCGCGACGACGACGTCACGGCGCTCGAACTGCGGATCGCGCTGCTCGGCGGCTGTCTGCTGATCGCCGTCGGCGTCTCCACCGCCGTGGCCCGCACCCTCACCCAGCCGCTCGCCGTCCTGCGGATCGGTGCCGCCCGCCTCGTCGCCGAGCCCGACAACGCCGAACCGATCCGCTACACCGGCCGCAACGACGAGTTCGCCCAGGTCGTGCGGTCCATCAACGCCCTGCACGGCAAGCTGCACGGACTGCTCCACCAGTTCAACGGCCGCTTCGAGAGCCTGCAGAACGAGCGCGCCGAGCTGATCGCCGGACGCGAGGCCCTCACCGTCCAGCGCGCCGAGCTCCAGGTCCTGACCTCCGACCTGACCGCCCAGCTGGAGCGGCTGAAGAACACGGTCCACCACACCTTCGTCAACCTCTCGCTGCGCACCCTCGGCCTCGTCGAGCGTCAGCTCGGCGTCATCGAGAGCCTGGAGGAGAAGGAGCACGACCCGGACCGGCTGGCCACGCTCTTCAAGCTCGACCACATGGCCACGGTCATGCGTCGGCACAGCGAGAACATGCTGGTGCTCGCGGGCGCCGAGCACGGACATGGGCACGCGGGTCCGATCCCGCTGGTCGATGTGGCGCGTGCGGCCGTCTCCGAGATCGAGCGGTACGAGCGGGTCACCATCCAGTCCCTGCCGCCGCACGCCCAGATCGCCGGTTTCGCCGCCGACGACCTCAGCCACCTCATCGCCGAACTCCTGGAGAACGCCACCTCCTTCTCGCCGCCGGACTCCCCTGTCCAGCTCTCCGGCTGGCTGCTGGAGACGGGCGAGGTGATGCTCTCCGTCCAGGACGAGGGCATCGGGATGTCGGCCGTACGGATGGGCGAGCTCAACGCCCGGCTCGGCGACCCGACGCTCTTCGACAGGGGTGAGGCGGACGACAAGGGAGCGCCCGGGGCCGGACTCGGCCTCCAGGTCACCTCGCTGCTGGCCGCGCGCCACGGCGTACGGGTCCAGCTGCGCGATCACAAGGGCAGCGGGGTCACGGCCGTCGTCGTCCTGCCCAAGGTCCTGCTGCCGAAGGCACCTCCGGCCGCCACACCACCGCCGGTGACGGTACCCGGGGAGGCGCCCGCGCTGAACCTGCCGGGGTCGGTCGCCGAGGCCAACTCCAACGCCCTGCCGACGCGTACGCTCGCCCTGTCCGGCGACCCGCTCATCGCAGCGGCCGAGCAGACGATCCGCGAGTCCGGGGTCGCTGTCGAGCCCGAGGCCGGGCCCGAGCCCGGACAGGCGGCGGACGCCGCGCCCGCTCCGGCCGCCGCCGAGACCGAGGCCGAGACCACGATGCAGGTCCGGCTCCCGGTGGCGCCGGACATCGCGGACGGCCCCGAGTCCACGACGCCGGACCCGTACGCCATCGGCCCCGACCGCCATGAGCGCGCCGTCGACGAGTCCGCTGAGCCCCGTACCGCCCCGGAGCCCGCAGCACACACCGCACCGGCCCCCGCGCCCGCCCCGGAGCCGTACACCGCACCGGCCCCCGCGCCCGTCGCCGACGCCCTGCCGGGCCCCCGGCAGCCGGAGCAGCAGTCGCAGCCGCAGCAGGAACGCATCACGGACAAGGGGCTGCCCAAGCGCACCCCCAAGGTCGTGAAGCCCGCCACGGCACCCGCCTCCGAGCGCAAGGGCAGCCTGGACAAGGAGGCCCTGCGCCGTCGGCTCGGCGGCTTCCACCAGGGCGCGAAGGACGGCCGCCGGGACGTCGAGGCGGAAATCGCCGAGATCACGGCGACCCAACCGTTCCCAGGAACCGCCGTACACGCCGGACGCCCCGCACATACCGACCGCAGTGACCCGGCCGACCGCAATGACGGCCGAACCGATGAGACGGGGGACACAGTCGAGGAGGCACGCAGTTGACTGCGCCCAGCACATTCGGGCTGAGTACCGAGGCCCGGAACCTTCACTGGTTGCTCAGCAATTTGGTGGAGGAGGTGCCAGGGGTCCACTCGGTCACCGTCGTCTCGTCCGACGGACTGATGCTGCTCTCCTCCGACCCCGGCCACCAGACCACCCGCGTCACCGGTCGGCAGGACGGTCCCAGGGGCTCCAGCGCCGACCTGGCGACCATCGTCTCCGGCATCGGCAGCCTCACGTCCGGCGCCGCCAAGCTGATGGACGGCGGTGGCGTCAAGCAGACCATGGTCGCCATGGACGAGGGCAGCGTCTTCGTCATGTCGATCAGCGACGGCTCGCTGCTCGGTGTGCACGCCACCCCGGACTGCGACATGAGCGTCATCGCGTACCACATGGCGCTCTTCGTCGGCCGAGCCGGACACGTACTCACCCCCGAACTCCGCAGTGAACTGCGCAAATCGATGGAGAGCACCCAGTGATGTCCGCTGCTGAACCCGCCCGCAGGCTGCCCGTCCGCGGGTCCGACCGAAGGCCCGCACGGGTCCGCCCGTACTCCCTCACCGGCGGCCGTACCCGCTTCGGCCACGTCCTGCTCGTCGAGACGTTCGTCGCCGCGCTCGAAGCACCCGAGGAACGCCGTGAGCTGACCAACGGCAACCTGGCCACCCGCGTCATGCCGGAGCTCCAGGCCATCGTCGAACTCTGCCGCCGGATGCGTACGGTCGCGGAGATCTCCGCCCTGTTGAAGATGCCGCTCGGTGTGGTCCGGGTGCTGCTCAGCGACTTGGCCGACCAGGGAAAGATCCGCGTGTACGGGACCGGTCACGGCACCGGCCAGCCCGACCGCGCACTGCTCGAAAGGGTGCTCAATGGACTCCGCCGTCTCTGAGTCGCCACTCTTCGCCCCGCGCCAGCCCGGGGCCAAGGACCAGGCCGAAGAATCGCTGCAGGCCTGGCAGTTGGATCACACCAGGGCCCCCATCGCGACGAAGATCGTGGTCGCGGGCGGGTTCGGCGTGGGCAAGACGACCTTCGTGGGGTCGGTCTCCGAGATCACTCCACTGCAGACCGAAGCGATGATGACGCAGGCCAGCGAGGAGACCGACGATCTCACCGCGACGCCCGACAAGGTCACCACGACCGTCGCGATGGACTTCGGCAGGCTCACGCTCGACGACGACCTGGTGCTGTACGTGTTCGGCACACCGGGCCAGCAGCGTTTCTGGTTCATGTGGGACGACCTGGTGCGCGGCGCCATCGGCGCCGTCGTGCTCGCCGACACCCGGCGGCTCGCCGACTGCTTCCCCGCGCTCGACTACTTCGAGAGCTGCGGACTGCCGTACATCGTCGCCGTCAACCACTTCGAGGGCACACCGGGGTACGAGGCCGAGGACGTCCGGGAGGCCCTGACCGTACCTCCGCACGTACCAGTTGTGATCATGGACGCGCGTAACAGGATCACTGTCGTCGAGTCGCTGCTGGCCCTCGTCGGTCACGCCCTCGACGCCACCCCGGCGTAAGGGCCTTTCGTTCGGATCGGGCCGGACCGGCGAGCGGTGCACCCGAGCCCGGCATGATCCAATCGAGAGGCCCTGGGAGCGCGCCGAAGCGCCCTCCCGGCTCGCACGTCACACGTAACGGAGAACCGCGATGCGGAAGATACTCATAGTCGGAGCCGGCCAGTCCGGTCTCCAGCTCGCCCTCGGACTGCAGTCCAGAGGCTACGAAGTCACCCTCATGTCCAACCGGACCGCCGACGAGATCCGCTCCGGCCGGGTCATGTCGACGCAGTGCATGTTCCACACGGCGCTGCAGTACGAGCGCGACTACCAGCTCAACTTCTGGGAGTCCCAGGCCCCGCGCATCGAGGGTCTCGGCGTCTCGGTCGCGGCGCCGGACTCCTCGCGCGCCGTCGACTGGGTCGGCAAGCTCGACGGCTTCGCCCAGTCCATCGACCAGCGCGTGAAGATGGCCGGCTGGATGGAGACGTTCGCCCAGCGCGGCGGACAGCTCGTCATCCACGGCGCCGCCGTCTCGGACCTGGACTACTTCTCCCGCACCTACGACCTCGTGATGGTCTCCGCGGGCAAGGGTGAGCTGGTCTCCATGTTCGGCCGGGACGCGTCCCGTTCGCCGTTCGACGCCCCGCAGCGCGCCCTGGCCGTCGCGTACGTCCACGGCCTGGGCCCGCGCCCCGAGCACCCCGAGTTCGACGCGGTCCGCTGCAACCTGGTCCCCGGCGTCGGCGAGCTCTTCGTGATGCCGACCCTGACCACCTCCGGCCGCGCCGACATCCTGTTCTGGGAAGGCGTCCCGGGCGGCCCGGTCGACGCGTTCCGGGACATCAAGGACCCCTCCGAGCACCTCGCCAAGACGCTGGAGCTCATGGAGCGTTTCCTGCCCTGGGAGTACGCCCGTGCCACCAAGGTCGAACTGACCGACGCCAACGGCACCCTGGCGGGCCGTTACGCCCCGACCGTCCGCAAGCCGATCGGCCGGCTGCCCGGCGGCGGGCTGGTCCTCGGCGTGGGAGACGTGGTCGTCGCCAACGACCCGGTCACCGGCCAGGGCTCCAACACGGCCTCCAAGTGCGCGAACTCCTACCTGAACTCGATCATCGAGCACGGCGACCGCGAGTTCGACGCCGAGTGGATGCAGGCCACGTTCGACCGGCACTGGGAGAACACGCAGCACGTCGTGAAGTGGACCAACGCGATGCTCGGCGTACCGCCGGAGCACGTGCTGAACCTGATCGGCGCCGCCGGCCAGCTCCAGCCGGTCGCCGACCGCTTCGCCAACGGCTTCAACAACCCGGCGGACTTCGAGAACTTCTTCTTCGAGCCGGAGAAGGCCAACGCGTACCTCGCCGAGGTGTCGGGCGCCGCGTAAGCGCCTGACCTGCGAATCAGCGGTCAACTTTGGTGAACGTCGGTGTCTGTGGGCCGCCCTCGGACGCCCTCCGGGAGGTTTTCCACGGGCGGAGACGATCGCGACCCTCGTGACCGACCGGGTGCGGGAGAGCCGAGACCACTCCTGATCGCGGCCCGGGAGCGGGCCGGTCGGGCTTCAGGCAATACGCGGAGAAGTGGCTCACCCCACCTCCTGCCCAGCAGCCTGGAGCGCACGCGAGAGGCCATCGCAGCGCCCTGCGGCAGGGTCCGATTCGGGGCTGACGGCCATACGCGGCCCACTGAACGTCAGGAGCCCCTCATCTGCCGAGAGTTCGCAGGTGAGGGGCTTCCGAGGCGAGCGGGGCGCGGGCCGGGGCACGCGAGCCCGGCGTGATGCAAACGAAAGACCCTAGGCCTGGGGCGCCGACGACGAGCTGTACCCCGAGTCCGAGCCGGTGGACGCGCTCTGCGGGAGCTGCGGCAGCCGGTACGCGGAGAGCG
The DNA here is from genome assembly GCF_043083485.1 of Streptomyces sp. NPDC014727. Classification (NCBI taxonomy): domain Bacteria; kingdom Bacillati; phylum Actinomycetota; class Actinomycetes; order Kitasatosporales; family Streptomycetaceae; genus Streptomyces; species Streptomyces sp. NPDC014727. The sequence continues at coordinate 104,320 of NZ_JBIBYR010000010.1, forward strand.
GCTCGCTCTGCGGATCCGGCCGTACGGCGCCCAGCAGCGGATTCGACGCCACGGGCGAGACCTTCACCTGGGCGCCGGGCCGGGGCGCCTGGACCACCAGCCCGTTGCCGATGTACAGCGCCACATGAGTGGCCTTCGGGAAGTAGATCACCAGGTCACCGGGGCGCAGCGCGTTCAGCGGCACCTTCGGCAGCTGCCGCCACTGTTCCTGCGAGGTCCGGGGAATGCCCCGGCCCGCCTTCGCCCAGGCCTGCGAGGTGAGTCCCGAGCAGTCGAACGAGTCCGGCCCCTCCGCGCCCCACACGTACGGCTTCCCGATCTGCCCGATCGCGTACTTCACCGCCGCGCCGCCCGCCTCGGACGGTGGCCTGGTCGAGGACAGGGCGCCCGAGGTGACCAGGGCGCCCTGAGCCTTCGCCATGCCCTGCTGCTCCAGCCGGGACAGCTCGGCGAGCTGCGCGGCGGAGAGCGTGGCCAGTTTCGCCTCGACGGTCCTGAGCCGCGACCGTACGTCGTCCCGCTGCTGCCTCTGCCTCGCGGCCAGAACCTGCTGCCGGTCCAGTACCTTGCGGGATTCGGTTGCCAGGTCGTGGGCGCGTTTCTCGGCACCGGTGAGCCGCTTCACGGTCGCCGCCCGCTCGGCCGCCGCACGCCGCAGCACATGCTCCTGGTCCAGGAAGTGCTCGGGATCACGGGCGAGCAGCAGCTGCAGGTACGAGGAGAAGTCGGACCGCCCCTGGTACTGCTCCCGGGCCAGCTGCCCCGCCTGGTCGTGGCTGTCGGCCAGCGCGCTCCGGGCAGCGGCCAGGGAGGCGTTGAGCCGCTTCGCCTCCGCCGTGCGCTTCTTCAGCTCCACCGCGGTTCCGTTGTACGTCTCGGCCGCCTCCTCGGCCTGCTGGTACAGCTTCTGGAGCTGGGTCAGCAGCTGGGCGACGCTCTTGTTCGCGGCCGTCGGGGCACGGGCGGCGGACGGCTTCGCGCTGCCGCCCTTCGCGGGGTCCGGGACCACCGGCGCGGCGGCTGCCCGCGGGGTTACGAGGAGCGTGGCCAGGGCCGCGGTGCAGACCGCACACAGGACTCTGCCTGACACGACATCACCTCCGGTGACGGGGCGAATCATGGGAATACCCCAAAAGCGAGCGCAATGTAACAATACGGTCACTCAGTGTCAGGAGATGCAAGGACCCCGCGGTGTGGCGGCCCGCGAGTTCGCCCGGAAGGCGGTGGGCGGATGCGTCCCCAGGGGTTTCAGGCAGGGGCTGCCCTTCTTCCGGAACGGAACGGAACGGACCGGATCGAATCGGGTCGGGTCACGTTCGGACCGAGCCGGACCGGACCGGAGCGGATCGGGGCAGCCCTTAGGTCACCGGGAACGCGTAGAAGATCCGGTCGCGCCGGACGACGACCGTCCTCCCGGTCACCAGCACCCGGTACGGCGCGGTGATCGTGGGCCCCTTCGGGTCCTGGGACCCGATGTCCTGGAACTTCCACAGCCGCCGCCCGTCCTCCGCCGCGAACGCGGTGACCTGGGCCGTGTCCGCGGCCAGCAACGTCTTTCCGGACGCGCTGAGCGTCACCGCGGGGGCGGCGGGGCCGGGTGCCGCCTCCGTCGAGCGCCGCCAGCGCAGCCGCCCCGTCTCCCGCTCGACCGCCCCTACTTCCTGGTTGCGGTTGGTGGTGTGCAGCAGGGTCCCGGAGGTGACGGAGGTCCCGTACGCGGTCCCGGTGGTGCCGTTCACCGTCCACTTCGGCTTGCCCTCCGGGAGTTCGAACGCCTGGAGGTCGTCGCCCACCGCCGCGTACACGACGCCACGGTCGTCACCCATCGCCGCACCGTCGGGCGCGACCGCACCGAACGACCTGCTCCAGAGCAGCTTCCCGGTCTTCCGGTCGAAGCCCCGGAAGACGGCTTTCCCCTTGGCGGACTTCACGTCGCCGGAGGTGAGGGTGGCCGGGCTCTGACGTACGACGAGGTCGTCCCGCCCGACCGCGATCAGCCGGTAGACGGGGGCGGCGGGGCCGCGTCCGGTGGGTACGACGGTCCGCCACAGCTCCTTGCGCCGCAGGATGTCGTAGGCGAAGAGATAGGACCTGACCGCCTTCTGATCCTTGCCGCGCTTCTTGCCCTTCTTCGGGGGCGGGGCCTTGACGGTGACCTCGTTGGAGCCGGTGAACCAGACCACCGGTCCAAAGCCGCCGACGATCTCCGCCACCGCGAGATTCGGCACCCCGGTGAACCGGTCCGCGTAGCCGACCCGGTGGGCCACCTTGCCGTCCTTCGGCGACAGCCACAGGAACTCGGACGGACCGGCGACGAAGCAGAGGTCCTTCCCGGCCGGCAGTGCGGCCTGCCCCTTGGCGGCGTCGGCGCTCTCCCAGACCCGGCGCCCGGTGCGCAGATCGACGCCGGAGGCCCCGTTCTCGCCGGTCAGCACGAGCAACCGGTCGTTCCAGAGGGCGGCGGTGAGCGGTGACGGTTCGGTCGCCGGGTGCGTGTACACCCAGCGCGGCTGCGGGGGCAGGCCCGCGACGGCGGGGCCGCTGCGGCTCGGCACGGGTTTGGGGTCGTCCGTCGTGCCGCCGTCCCCGGATCCGAACGCGAGCGCCCCGCCTCCGCCGACGACCAGCCCCGCGGCCCCGGCGGCGAGCCCGATGAACAGAGCACGCCGGTCGACGGCGGAGGAGGGGGAGGGGGAGGGTGCGGGACGTACGGGGACCGGCAGCGGTACCGGCGGGAGTACGGCGGGGAGCGCGACGGGAGGTTCGGCGGGCGTCCCCGCGCCGGGTCCGGTGAGCTCGCGCGGAACGGACAGCTGGGTCGTGGGCCGGTCGGTCCTCGATGCTCGGCGCCCGATGTCCCCGAGCTGTGCGGTACTGGTGTCCTGGGCGGGGAGGGGTCCCGCGGCCGAGGCGGGGCCATGGGCGGCCGGGCCGGCCGTCGCGTCCGAGGGCGTGGTGACGGGAGCATCGGCCGGCTCACCGCCCGGGGCGGCATCCTCGGGTCCGTCGACGGCCCCGTCGGCCGGTCCGCGCACCGGCGCGTCGACCGGATGACCGGAAGCGGCCAACTCCTCTACTCGTACGCCCTGTTCCTTCACCGCGGCCGCCACCCGCCCAGGCAGCCAGCCGCCCTTCGCCGAACCCGCCGCTCCCTCCAGGGCGAGTTCCGCCGCGACCGTTCCCGCAGTCGGCCGGTCGGCCGGGTCCTTCGCCAGGCAGCGCGCGATCAGACCGCGCAACTGCGCCGGTACGGCGCCGAGTTCGGGATCGGTGCGGGCGATCCGCTCGGCGCCCTGTGCGGCCGGACCGTCGGCGAGCGGGGTCGTGCCGGTCGCCGCGTACGCCAGCAGCAGGCCCAGGACGAAGAGATCGGAGGCCGGCCCGGGTTCCTCGCCCTCGACCTGTTCCGGGGTGAGATAGCCGAGCCGAACGGACAACTGTCCACCGGGCCGGGCCTCGGCGGTTGCTGCGGCGCCCAGCGGGCCGAACGCGGTGAGCCGCGGCCCGTCCTCGGCCAGCAGCACCGTCCGGGGGGCGAGGCCCTGGAGCACGGCTCCGGTGGCGTGCACCCGGGAGAGCGTCTCGGCGATGCCCGCGCCCAGTATCCGTACGGCACGCTCGGGGAGCGGACCCGTGACCTCGATCGCCTCGGCGAGCGTCAGAGCGGGGGTGTAGGGGACGGCCGTCCACGGCGGGACGTCGTCCGCGTCTTCGGCAAAGGCGCCCAGCCGCGGCTGGACCCAGCCGCCGGCCAGCAGCTCCGCGGTGCGGGCCTCCGCCTGGAAACGGCGCCGGAAGGCGGGCAGCGCGGCGAGTCGGGGACGGGCGGCGGTCACCACCACGGGTCTGTCGTCGGCCGGGTCGTGTGCGACGTACTGCACGGCGCTCGCGGTCTCGCGGAACCGCGCCAGTACGGCGTACGGACCGATGCGGCGTGGATCGTCCTGACGCAGCGCCTCCATGGCGCACCCCCTTGCTGACCGTGCCCGGCACCAGAGCGTCGATCTTAGACCGGCCGGTCCGAGCAGCCCCACGGCCGCGCTGGCCCGCGCTCCTCAGTCCGGCTTCGACCAGGGCCACTTGGGGCTGTGCCGCTCACGGCCCTCGGGGGCGTACTCGTACACCCAGCCGCGCGGGAGCCCCAGCCGCTTGGAGTGACCGGCCGGGACCCTGCGGTACGCGTGCACGGTGGCGGGTCCGCCGTCGGCGGCCGGTACCGGTACCTCGTACCACTTGGGCGGATGGCCGGTCGGGCCGACGAGCACGGGCAGGACCCGCCCGTCCAGGGGGCCGCCGGTGAAGGGGGTGTTCTCGCTTCGCACCGTCCCAGTCTGACCGATCAGTTCTCGGGCAGCAGATGGGCCGCTCCGCCGACCACCGGGATCAGCCGCTCCGCCAGCCGTCCGGCCGGGCCCGCGGCGGTCTCCAGCGGCAGCAGCTCCGTGACCGCCGAGGCGGTCTCCCGGTCCGTCGCCGCCGTGGCGGCCAGCAGCACGATCAGCTGGTCGACCAGCCAGTCGCGCAGATCGGACGCGGCGGGCCGCTTCCCCTCGTCCAGCCAGATGAGGGACGCCGCCTCGACGGCCGCGATCCAGGTGCGCACCATCATCCGCAGCCGGGGCCCGGGAGCCGTGCCGTCCCGGCCCAGGTGCAGCAGGATCTGCTCGGCCGCCGCCCGTCGTACCTCGTCGACGATCGCCGTCGTACGGGAGGTTCCGACGACACTGCCGCCGCGCAGCAGTGCGCTGAACCCGGCGTCGTGCTCGTCGACGAAGGCGAGATAGCGGTCGAGCACCCGCTGCACACGTTCGGTCGGCGCTCCCGCGGGTGGCTCGCTGAAGCACAGGATCAGCTTCTCGGCGGCGGACCGGAGCGCGGCCTCGTACAACTGCTGCCGCCCGCCCGGGAAGTAGCGGTAGACGAGGGGGCGGGAGACCCCGGCGACCGTCGCCACCTCGTCGAGCGAGACCTCGTCGGGGGCCCGGTGTGCGAAGAGGGTGAGCGCCGCACCGAGGAGCTGGGTGCGGCGTTCCTCGACGCTGAGCCTTCGGTAGGCGCGGGTCGGCGGGGCTGTGGCGGCGGAGGTCATGTGTCGAAGCGTAAGGGCTGTCCCGCCACCCCTGGCGGGCGCACGACGACAGCTGCGGCACCTCGCCGCGCTGTCGGAACGTCCGCATACATCCAGTGCGCGGACGTCCCTCCGCCTCAGGCCAGCAGTCCCGAGCTCTTCCACAGCCTGCGTCCCACCCCGTTGAGCACCCCGATGTCGTCGAGGAAGTCCGTCAGCCGCTTCGCGCCGCTCTGCATCACCTCCGCCCGGTGGCCGCTCGCCCTCACCTGGGCGACGGCCTCGCGCCGGTCCAGGCCGACGTTCTCGTAGGCCTGTGGATTGATGAAGCAGACGCTGAAGACCCGGGCCGCTTCGCCGCAGCTCACCCGGGTGAGCTCGCGCTCCCAGCGAGGGGCGGTCACCATCTGGCGGCGCAGCTCCTCGCGGGCGTACCGGACGTGCCGGGCCTCCTCGACGACATGGATGCGGGTCACCCCGCGCACCAGCGTCTGGACGCGCTCGTCCGGGAACGTCAGCCGCTGCATCCAGTCGAGGATCTCCTCGCCGAGCAGGGTCGCCGCGAACGAACCGGGCGTGGTGGAGACGGTCTTCAGTACGCGTGCGAGGTTGTGATAGACGCGCGGCACCGGATAGTCGGGCGCCCGGCTCCACTTGATCATGCGGCCGAACATCATCGAGTGCCGGCACTCGTCGGCTATCTCGGTGAGCGCGTAACGGACGTGGTTGCTGGTCGGCGGCTTGTCGTAGATGTGCCGGACCAGCAGCTGCATGAGGATGATCTCGAACCAGATGCCCAGCGAGGCCAGTGACGCCGCCTCGTGCCTGGACAGGTCCATCCGCTGCTCCTCGGACATCTTCCGCCACAGCGGCGTGTCGTAGAGCGAGACGAGCTCGGGCGGCCAGAACCATTTGCCGTCCTCGGTCGGCGCGTCCCAGTCGAGTTCCTTGTCCGGGTCGAACGAGTGCTTGGCCGAGGATTCGAGCAGCCGCTCGGCGATCTGTTCGCGGTCCCGGAGCGGGCCGAGTGCGTCGCGGAGCAACCGCACGTCGCGTTCGGACACTGTCGTCATGGCTGAGGGCACCTCACCTGTGGGTTACCTGCGGTCACTTCTTATGAGACTGCTCGTCAGCAAGGCCGTCAATCCCTTGCGCGTTACTTGTTGACCCGGTGTCTAGCAACGTGTGAACCTGCCAACTGAGTCAACCGCCGCGGAACTTATCGGAGCACGCAAGGCGAAGGAGCCGTCCGTGTCGACACACGACCTCTACACCACCGCCCCCGACACGCCGCTGTGGCAGGTGCCCGCCTCCGGCGCCGCCCGCTTCAGCTGGGAGTACGACGACGGCCGCGAACGCCTGCTCGCCCTCTACCAGAAGGGCAAGGACAAGCAGTGGGACGGCAACAAGCGCATCGACTGGTCCCTTGAGGTCGACCCCGCCGACCCGCTCGGCACCCCCGACGATGCCCTCACCCTGTACGGCACCCCGCACTGGGCGAAGATGACCGAGAAGGACCGGGGCGAGCTGCGCAAGCACTACACCGCCTGGCAGTTCAGCCAGTTCCTCCACGGTGAGCAGGGCGCCATGGTCTGCGCGGCCAGGATCGTGGAGTCCGTGCCCGACCTGGACGCGAAGTTCTACTCCGCGACCCAGGTCATGGACGAGGCCCGGCACGCGGAGATATACGGCCGGTTCCTGCACGAGAAGGTCGGGATGCTCTACCCGGTCAACGACAACCTCCAGGGGCTGCTCGGCGACACCCTGCGCGACTCGCGCTGGGACATGCCGTATCTCGGCATGCAGGTCCTCATCGAAGGGCTCGCACTGGCGGCGTTCGGCATGATCCGCGACACGACGAACAAGCCGTTGCCCAAGCAGATCCTGGCGTACGTCATGCAGGACGAGGCCCGGCACGTCGCCTTCGGGAGGATGGCGCTGCGGGACTACTACAAGCAGTTGAGCGACGCCGAACTGCGCGAGCGCGAGGAGTTCGTCATCGAGGGCTGCTACCTGATGCGGGACCGGCTCCGGGGCGTCGAGGTGCTGGAGAACTTCGGCATCGGCAGGCGGGAGGCCGACGCCCTCTCGGAGCAGTCGCCGTTCCTGCAGCTCTTCCGCAAGCTGCTGTTCAGCCGGATAGTGCCGTGCGTCAAGGACATCGGCCTGTGGGGTGAACGGCTTCAGAAGGCCTACGTCGACATGGGCGTCTTCGAGCTCGGCGACTCCAGCCTGGACCTGCTCATGGCCCAGGACGAGGAGACCGCCGAGCAACTCGACCGCGACCGGTTCGCGGCCGAGGAGCAGGCCAGGGTCGCCGAGGTCGAAGAGTCGATGGCGCAGGGCGCCGAGGCGGACCCGGCGGCGCAATGAGGCGGCGGGCGCGGCCACCGGGGGAGGCGGAGGGCGGCAGGCACCGCCCGCCCCGCCCGGTCAACCCGTGGCGACAGGCGTGCCAACGCCGCCAGCGCGTCCGTGTCGCGCCACACCGACATGTTCACGATCAGCCGGCTGTCTCCAAAGACCGGTACGTCGGTGGCGTTGCCGGTCTCGCTCCGCCGCCGCCGGACGAAACCGGCCGCTGCGTCGGCGACCGCGTTCACCGGGTCGAGGGCGTCGACGAAGACCTTCAGTTCGGGGGAGTCCAGAGGGAATCCGAGGCGGGCTGTGTTCACCTGGGCCCGTTCATGGCCGGTGCCGGTCCGGCGGTCGCTGAAGGTCATGGCCGGACGGTGAGCAGCGCGCTCTCCACCGCACGGGCCATTCCGAGCAGCGAGACGTCCGCCCCGCGCTCCGCGACCAATTGGAGCCCGACCGGGCAGCCGTCCGCCGTGAATCCCGCGGGCACGCTCGCGGCGGGGTGCCCGCTGAGGTTGAACGTCCAGGTCAGCGCGGTCGAGTAGAGCTCGCCCGGACCGTCGTGCCCATGCGGGCGGTTGGGGGTGGCCGGGGTGAGCAGCAGGGGCGTACGGGCGAACAGGGCGTCGAGCCGCAGGTCGTTCTCGCGTCGGAGCTCCGAGGCGGCCGGGGTCGGCTTCCCGCTGCGGACCGCCTGCCACGCCTCTCGCGGATCGAGCAGCCCGCACGTACGGTCCACGAGCCGCACCACTTCGGCCGTCACGAGCCGCCGCACCGCCCGCCGGACGACGGCCCCGACCTCCGGGTCGACCTGCGCGTACCCCAGGTCGGGACTGAACACGGCAGGGACGGGAAGAGCCGCGGTCGCCGGTTCGTAGCCGTCCAGCACACAGCGCAGGAACGTCTGGGCGTGCACCGCCGAACGGGCCAGCACTCCGGCGGACGCGAGCCCGGACCGGTCGGGCGACGGCAGCAGGCCGTTCGTCGTCTTCAGGCCGAACACCCCGCACCACGCCGCCGGAATCCGGACCGACCCCGCCCCGTCGCTGCCGGTCGCCAGGTCCACCAGATCCGCCGCGACCGCCACCGCCGAACCGGCCGAGGAGCCGCCCGGGGTGCGGTCGGGGCGCCATGGGTTGACCGTACGGCCGTGCGCGCCCAGCCCCCACGTCTGCCAGGGCGTGCCGGGGCCGGGCACCGAGGTCGCGCCGACCGGGAGGCCACCGGCGGCGATCAGCCGCCGGGCCGTGTACGAGCGGATGCCGACGGGGCCCTTGACGGCGAACGGCATTCCGCCCAGCGGGAGCCGGCGCGCGGATTCGGCCCCGGCGGCCACCCTCTCGTGCCACACCTCGATGAACGCGCACAGGCGCGGATCCTCCCTCTCGATCCGCTCCAGCGCCGAGGCCGCCCCACCCGCATCCGTCACGCGCTCAGCCTCCCAGAGCCGCCCGCATGACGGAACGGGCGATCGGGGCCGCGCTGCCACCGCCGCTGATGTCGGCCCGGTCGGCGGCGGCGTCCTCGACCACCACGGCGACCGCGACGGCCGGCTGCCCCGAATCCGGCGCCTGCGCCCAGGAGATGAACCAGGCGTACGGCCTGCCCGAGTTGTCGATGCCGTGCTGCGCGGTGCCGGTCTTGCCGCCGACCGTCACCCCGTCGATGGCGGCGTTGGACCCGGTGCCCTGCTCCACGACGTCGACCATCATCCTCCGCAGCTGCGAGGCCGTCCGCGGGTCCATGGCCCGGTGGTAGGTGTGCGAGCCTTCGCGATGGACGGTCGAGCCGCCTCTCGTGGTCGTACGGTCCACCAGATACGGGTACTTGAGGTCGCCGCCGTTCGCCACGGCCGAGGCCACCATCGCCATCTGGAGCGGTGTCGCCGTCGTGTCGAACTGGCCGATCGACGACAGCGCCAGCTGGTCGTCCGACATGCGTGTGTCGAAGTTGCTCTTCGCCACCCCCGACGGGATCTTCAGCCCGGTGTCGTTGAAGCCGAACTTCCGCACCGCGTCCACCATGCCCTTCAGCCCGACCCGCACCCCCAGTTCCGCCATCACCGTGTTGCAGGAGACCCGGATCGCCTCGGCGAGCGGGGCGTTCTCGCAGCCTTCCGCCTCGTTGGGCAGCGTGGTCGTCGTGCCCGGCAGCACATAGGGGGAAGGGGTGTCGGTCTCGGCGTCGGGATCGGTGACGACGCCCGCGTCGAGCGCCGCCGCCGCAGTCACGATCTTGAAGGTGGAGCCTGGCGGATAGGTCTGCCGGATCGCCCGGTTCAGCATGGGCTGGCTCCTGTCCGCGTTCAACCGCCGCCAGGCGTCGGTCACGGAGGAACCGGTGCCGGAGAGCAGCCCGGGATCGAACGAGGGGGACGAGACCAGTGCCAGGATCCGGCCGGTCGACGGTTCGACGGCGGCGACCGCGCCCCGCCGTCCGCCGAGCCCGTCGTAGGCGGCGCGCTGCACCGCGCCCTTGACGGTCGTGACGACATCGCCGCCGGGCTGCCGTCCGCGGGTGATCTCGTTCCACAGCGGGAGTGGGGCGAGCATCGGGTCCGTGCCGGAGAGGATTTCGTCCTCGGCGTGCTCGATCAGGGTCGTGCCGTACGTCTGCGAGGCGTAGCCGGTCACCGGCGCGTACAGCGGGCCGTCCTTGTACGTGCGCTCGTAGGCGAGCTGCTCACCGGTGTTCTCGGAACCGGTCACGGACTTGCCGCCGACCAGGATGTTGCCGCGCGGCTGGTGGTAACGGGCGATCGTGAGACGGCGGTTGGCCGGATTGTCGTCCAGGCTGTCGGCCTCGAAGACCTGGATGCGCGCGGCGTTCAGCAGCAGTGCGACGAGCAGCAGCAGAAGAAGCGCGGCGGCCCGGCGGATGTAGCGGATCACGGTCTGACCTCCGGGGCCGGCGGCGGATGGGGGGTCGCGGCTCGCGGGTACGGCGGCACCGTCTGCTGCTGCGTGCGCACCGCTCGCGGGTACGGGGTCACGGCTCGTCCTCCCCCATCGGTGCGACGATCCCGGTCTCCACATGTTCGGGGTGCGGTCTGCGGGCCTGGTCGCTGACCCGGATCAGCAGCGCCACGATGATCCAGTTGGTGACGACGGACGAACCGCCCTGGGCGAGGAACGGCATCGCCATGCCGGTCAGCGGGATCAGCCCCATCACCCCGCCCGCGATCACGAACACCTGGAGGGCCAGGATCGAGGCGAGACCGATCGAGAGCAGTCGCCCGAAGGGGTCGCGCAGGGCGAGGCCGGCCCGGTAGCCGCGGGCGACGAGCAGCGCGTACAGCAGGAAGATCGCGGTCAGCCCGGTCAGCCCGAGCTCCTCGCCCGCGGTCGCCAGAATGAAGTCGGACTTGGCGGCGAAGCCGATGAGGATGGAGTGCCCGAGCCCGAGCCCGGTGCCGAGCATCCCGCCCGCGGCGAACGCGAACAGCGACTGGGCCAGCTGACTGGGGCCCTGGCCCGCCTTGATGGTGGCGAACGGGTCGAGCCAGTCCTGGACCCGGCTGTGCACATGCGGTTCGAGGGAGCCGACCACGAACGCGCCGACGGCGGCGAGCAGCAGGCCGACCGCGATCCAGCCGGTCCGGCCGGTCGCCACGTACAGCATGATCACGAAGAGGCCGAAGAACAGCAGCGACGTGCCCAGATCGCGCTCCAGAACCAGCACACCGACGCTGAGCAGCCAGATCGCCACGATCGGGCCGAGCACCCGCCCGGTGGGGAGCTGGAGCTTCCAGATCCTGCGGCCGGTGTAGGCGAGGGCGTTGCGGTTCGCGGCGAGATACGCGGCGAAGAACACGGCGAGCAGGATCTTGGCGAACTCGCCCGGCTGGAAGGAGAATCCGCCGACCCGGATCCAGATCTTGGCACCGTTCACCGCGGGGAAGAAGATCGGCACGATCATCAGGACCAGGGCGGCGGCGACCGAGAGATAGGCGTACCGCTGGAGCACCCGGTGGTCGCGGAGGAAGACGACCACCACGATGAAGAGCGCCACCCCGAGCGTGGACCAGACCAGCTGGGTGGGGGCCGCCTGGTCCTTCGGGGTCTCCAGGTCGAGCCGGTAGATCAGCACCAGACCGAGGCCGTTGAGCAGTACGGCGATGGGCAGCAGCAGCGGATCGGCGTACGGGGCCCGGAAGCGGACCGCGAGATGGGCCAGGAGGGCGAGCAGCCCCAGGCCCGCGCCGTATCCGGCCACATCGGGCGGGACCGCGCCGTTCCTGGCCAGGCCGACGGCGGCGTAGCCGTAGACGGGGACGAGGACGGCCCCGATGAGGAGCAGGAGCTCGACCCCGCGCCGCTTGGGCAGGCGTGGGTCGGGCGGGGGTGCGTCCGCCGTCGTTGCGGTCATGTCCCGCAACGTAGCAAGAGGTGGTGTCTATTTCCCTTATGTCATAGCGAGTATGTCCTGATATCCGTAAAAGCGCGCCCGGCGTCCGGTATCGGCGTAGTGCGGCGCCGAAGCGCCGTCACTGCTCGTCACGCGGAGAGGAACCCGGATCGTCGCGGTTCCGGTCGCCCCCGTCGTCGAGCGGTACGTACTCGGGGAGCGTCAGCCGCGCCACCGCTCCGCCGTCCGGGGCGTTGGAGAAGTCGAGACCGGCGCCGATCGCCGCCGCCTGCCCGACGGCGATGGTCAGCCCGAGACCGTGTCCGCTGCCGCCCTCGGTACGGAACCGCTGCGGACCGTCCTCCAGCAGGTAGTCCGGAAAGCCCGGCCCATGATCGCGTACGGCCACCGTCGGCCCGTCCACCGTCAGTACCACCGGGGGCCGGCCGTGCTTGTGCGCGTTGGTGATCAGATTGCCCAGCACCCGCTCCAGGCGGCGCTTGTCGGTCTCGACCCGCACGGGCGCGTGCGGGCCTTCCCGGCCGCCCTCCACGGAACGGATCGTGGTCTTCGTCCCGGAAGCGCGCACCACGCGCTCGACGAGCGGTGCCAGTTCGTGCACGTCGAGATCGACCTGTTCCGTACGGGCGTCGAGCCGGGAGATCTCCAGCAGGTCCTCCGTCAGTGCCCGCATCGCCCGGACCCGGTCCCGCACCAGCTCCGACGGCCGCCCCGGCGGCAGCAGTTCGGCGGCGGCCGAGAGGCCGGTCAGCGGAGTGCGGAGCTCGTGCGCCACGTCGGCGGTGAACCGCTGCTCCGTCTGCAGCTTGCGCTGGAGCGTGGACGCCATCGTGTCCAGCGCGCCCGCGACGACCGCCACCTCGTCCTGGGGGCGCGAGGGGTCCGCCGTGCGCGGGTCGTCGACGCGGGCGTCGAGGTCGCCCGCGCTGATCCGGCCGGCCACCCGGGCCGTCTGGTGCAGCCTTCGGGTGACCCGGGTGACGGCGAACGCGCCGACCAGCAGCGTGGCGCCGGTGGCCAGCAGGGAGGAACCGACGATCGCCCCGTCGAGATCGTTGATCGTGCGGGCGCTCTGGCTGTAGTCCACCGCCGTGGCCAGCGCGCGGCCGTCGGCCGGAGCCGCCGCCCACATGGCCGGACGCCCGTCGTGATACCCGACGAGCGTGCCGCGTCGACCGCCCGCGGCCAGTGCGCGCAGGGAGTCGGGCAGCCCCGGGGGATCGATGCCGGAACCCGGGGGGAGCGCCTCGCCCGTCTCGTACGCGACGGTGACGTCCGTCAGTCGCGACAGCGCCTTCTCGCGGGCCTGGCTGACGGTCTGATGCGTCACCTCGCCGTGGACCAGCACGCTCAGCAGTGCGGCGAGCGCGCAGCACATCACGGTGATGAAGACGGCTGACTTCCAGGTGAGCGTCGCGGTCCAGGAAGGCATGCGCGGCCCGCGCCGCGCCGTCCTGTGGCGGCTCACCGGCGCTCCGCGGAAACGCCGGCGGACGGCTTGGCGGTCGGCGGGGTGGTCGTGGTGTGCGGACGCGGGGCCGGGGACGGAGGCGTCCGCAGGATCTCGTCCCGGGTGGGCAGCATCGCGCGCTGCCGGCTGTCCCAGGACCAGGCGGTGCGGTACTCGTAGCCGGTGATGGCCGACGGGGCCCGCATGATCAGATCCCGCCCGGCCAGCTGGACGCTGATCACGGCGTCCGAGGTGGACAGGATCCGGGTCAGGCCGCCCCCCTCCGGCATGTAGACCCGTACGGAGAGCTGGTGGTCCGGCAGCCGGATGCCGACCACCATCTCGTCCTTGCCGTCGCCCGTCAGATCACGGAAATAGGGCCGCAGCACAGGACAGGAAGCCGGATCGGAACGGCATGCGCCGATGAGGCGGACCGTTTCGGCGGGCAGGTCGGCGGTGCCGCTGGAGCGGTCGGGCCGGGCCTTCAGGCCGGCCTGCACCACCGCCACCGGATCCAGGCGATGCACATTGTCGTCCGGCACCTTGATCCCGGGGATGCGCGCGGTCTCGCCCTCGCCGTAGTCGTACGGCGCGGCGGAGGCGGGCGGCAGCTCGGGCCAGAGCAGGGCGGGCCCGACGGCGGCCGGAGCCCGCCCGGCGCTCTGCAGCCCGCCGCCGACACCGCAACCGGCCAGCAGCGCCGCGCCGACGACGACCCCGACGGCCGCCGCCGCGCGGCTTTGCACCCGGCGCTCCCGACGCATGACACCCTCCCTTCCCGTGGTCCATACCTCGTAGACCTTATTCGGAAGGAAGTCCTTTATGCCTATTTAGTGCTGGGAGGCTGTCGGGAGCGGCTGTCCGACCGGTGCCGGGAGCGGCTGCCCGACCGGTGCACGACATCGACAACGGCTGTCCGCGGCGTCGGCGCGAAGCGACGGCTCAGCGCTGGTAGGGGTTCTGGCTCTGCCCGCCCGGTGCGTATCCCGGCTGCCCCTGCCCCTGAGCCTGCGCCTGCCCGAACGGATTGCCGTCCAGCGAGGCGGCGTGCTGCGCCAGCAACTGCTCGGCCTGCTCCTTCGCGATCTGCTGCTCCCCGCCGCAGAACGTGCACTGCGTCGCGAACTTCGTCGAGAACGGGAACAGCGGCACGAAGAACAGCGTGAACTTGGTGACCCGCTTGCGCAGCGTGTGCGCGGCCGGATTGCCGCACCAGCCGCAGACCAGCGTCATTATGGCCAGCTGGTACAGATAACCCCGCGTACCGAAAATGATCATATGGTGGATTCCTTCCCCGTCTTCCCCAGGAGTGCCTGACGGCAGAGCGCCAGCAGCCTTTCGTCCTCGTACGTGTCGTGACTGCCGTATCCGCCGTCCATCGCGTTGTGACGGCGTACGGAGGCGAGCTCGGCCCGCAGCGCGTGTGCCGCGTCCGACCCTGCACCAGCGACACCCTTCCGCGCCAGACATTCCGCCACCCGGACCCGGACATGGCGATGGTGCTCCCAGGCCGTCAGGAGCACCGGCACGGACTCCGCGGCCCGCCCCGACACGTCCCACAGCGCGATCGCCGCGTCCACCCGGAGCCACGGCTCCTCGTGCCGAAGCAGTGCGCGCAGCCGGGGCGCCGTCACCGCCGCCCGCGCCCCGAGCCCGCCCAGCGCGTTCAGCGCGGAGCGCCGCTCGTGGTCGCGCTCCGCCTGCAGGCCCTCGATCAGCACCGGCAGCACGGCGTCGGCGTCGCCGTCGACCGCCCACAGGGCCTGGGCCGCCTCCGTCGCCGAGGCGGCTCCCGGTCGGTGCAGCAGTGCGCGCAGTTCCGGTGCCGCGGCGTGCGCCGCGGGCCCGAACGAAGCGAGCGCCCGCAGCGCCGCCGTACGCAGCCACCCGCCCCGGTGGTCCGGCGCGCCGCGCAGCACCCGCAGTACCTCGGGCACCGCCTCGTGTGCCCGCAGCGCGGTCAGCCCCGCGAGCAGCGGACCGGCCCGGTCGTACGCCCGCTCGTCGAGCCGGACCTCCCCGAGCCTGCGGCGCAGCACGGCGGTCAACGGGACGGCCGCCGCTCCCATCCGGCCGATGGCGGAGCCCACGTCGTGCGGCACCTCGGGCCGCTCCAGCGCCGCGGCCAGCGCGGGCACGGCACGGGCGTCGCCCAGCCGGGCCAGCGCCTTCACGGCGCTGCCGAGCCCCGGAGGCCCGCTCGGCCAGTCCTGCACCCAGGCACCGGGGTCGGCCGCAACCCGCGCCGCCAGCGCCTCGGCGGCGGGCGCGGCGAGCCCGAACAGCTCCTCCAGCACATGCGCGGCGGCCTCGGCCAGCCGTGGCTCAGGGGTGGCGAGCTGCTCACCGACCAGCCGGACCAGCTCCTCGTACGAGCCGCGCCAGGCCCTGATCAGCCCGCTGCTCATCCGGAGGGCGTCGATCCGCTGCCGGTGGTCGGGGCTGCGCAGCTGATCGGTCAGCAGCGCCGTCCGCTCGGCGATCCGGTCGTCGAGCCCGACGTGCAGGGTCCGCAGCAGATCCGCCGTCCAGGGGGCGGTGCGCCCGGAGGTCTCCTCGTCGGACAGTGCCCGCAACTGTCCCACCATGGTCACCGGCACGGCTCGCTCCTCGCCGGGCGGCTCACCGGCCCCGCACGCCTCGGTGAGCGCGTCGACGGCCGCGACCGCTTCGGCCGGACCGGCCTGCGCATCGGTCCCGGGGGCCGGTGCGGAGCGGCGCCGGGGCGCGGAGCGCAGCTGACGCAGCAGCCCCGTCACCACCCGTACGACATCGCCCGGCAGCGCGTCCGGCGCACACCGGGCCAGCTGCGCCAGCGCGGCGAGCCGCAGTCCCGGCGGGAAGCCCTCACCGGCCAGCCGGGTCAGCCAGTCGGCCGCCTGTCCCGCCAGCCCGCGATGGCGCAGCGCGACCCGCCCGGCCGCCTCGACCAGCGCGAGCCGCACCTCCTCGGCCGGCTCCACCGGGAGCCGCTCCCGCAGCAGCGCAAGCACCCGCGCCGGGTGGCTGTGGAGCGCGGCGAGTGCCAGAGGCGCGGCGAGCCGTACCCCTGGGTCCTCGTCGGCCATCAGCTCACAGAACACCCCGGAGCCCGCGGCGACGGCGGTCGCCGCCATCGCGTAGTTGGCCGCGCCCTCGATCTCCTCCTCGTCCAGATCGTCCTCGTCGTCCTCGTCCAGATCGATGCCACCGATGCTGGTGAGCAGCTCGACGATGCTGCCCCGGTCCGGAATCCCCGGGTCCACGGCCAGCTCGAAGAGAAAAGGAATGCAGGCCAGTGTGCAGGCATACACATCACCCTGGTGGTGAACGGCCCCGTACATGCCGTCCAGAGCCACCTCGCGCTCCGCCGGATCGGCGGACGCCAGACCCCGCAGCATCGTCGGCACATCATCGGCAGGCCCGTAGGCATGCTCCATAGAGGCCCAGTCGACCTCGTCGATTCCTGCGAACACGCCATCGCCTCCCCACGCACTTCCACGAAGCAGTGTCTGCGAGGAGTCTGCACCACCGCTCGGACGACCGCCCTCCACATGCGGTCATTTCCTTACGGACATGACAAAGATCCCCGTCATGCGCTATCGGCGGGCCGAGCCGGAACATCCTCTTCCGACGGCGACGGCGACGGCGACGGCGACGGCGACGGCGAGGCGACGATGACGGCGACGGACGGATCAGCATCGGGCGTGGGCCGGGAAGGCGCCGTCGGCAGCGAAGACCGGATCGGCGAACCGTTCACCGCCGCGGAGGCGGAGGAGGTCACGGCCTCCGGCCGGCGCGGGCCGCGGTCATGGCGCGGGCCAGTTCCGCAGCAGGGCGTCGAGCGCGTCCAGGGTCCTCGACCAGCTTTCCTGCGAGTCCGGAGCGCTGTGGCTGAACCCGCCCGCCAGTTCCAGGCTGACGTAGCCGTGAAAGACGCTGCCCAGCAGTCGGACCGCGTGCGTCTGCTCCGGCTCCGTCAGGTCGTATCCCCGCAGGATCGCCCGCGTCATCTGCGCGTGCCTGCCGCCCGCACTGGCGGCGGCCGCCGCCGGGTCGAGCCTCAGCTGCGCCGCGGCGTAGCGGCCGGGGTGCTCCCGGGCGTAGTCGCGGTAGACGTTGGCGAAGGCGACCAAGGCGTCCTTGCCGGCCCGCCCGGCCAGCGCGGCGGCGCCGCGGTCGGCGAGCTCCTCCAGCGCGAGCAGGGCGATCCCGGTCTTGAGGTCCTGGGAGTTCTTCACGTGCGAGTAGAGACTCGCCACCTTGACATCGAACTGCCTGGCGAGCGCCGAGACGGTCACCTGGTCGAAGCCGACCTCGTCCGCCAGTTCCGCGCCCGCCCGGACCAGACGTTCCGTGCTCAGCCCTACGCGTACCACGCCCGCCCCTTCTTTCGGCAGAATCAAATAAGCAAGTGGCTAAAGATTGTAGGCACATTGCTTTGCTCTATAAGGAGTCGCCGAAGGGGGGCGGGAGGGCGTCCGCCCGGCGGTCCGTACCCTTCCTTCCGGGGAAGTGGGCCCGGCCCGCGGGCAGGAGGGTCTAGCGCGCGACCGGCAGGGGCCGCGCCCGGTCAGGATCGACGAGCGGCCCGAGCAGGTCCCCGTACCGCTCCAGGCGTGCCCCCATGTCATGGGCCAGGAAGGTCAGTCCCCGTGGCGCCCGGCACTCCTCGATCTCCGTCCAGGTGACGGGCGCGGAGACGGTCGGTTCGGCGCGGGCGCGCAGCGTGTAGGGGGTGGCCGTCGTCTTCGACGCCGCGTTCTGGCTGAAGTCGACGAAGACCTTCCCCGGTCGCAGCGCCCGCGTCATCCGGTGCACGACCAGCTCGGGAAGCTCCTGCTCCGCCTCGACGGCCAGCCCCTTGGCGTAGGCCGACACCCGATCGGCGGGGGCCGGCTCCAGCGGTACGAGCAGATGCAACCCCTTCGACCCGGAGGTCTTCGCGTACGCGGACAGTCCGTCCGCCGCCAGCCGCTCGCGCAGCCACACGGCCACCGCGCAGCACTCCACCACGGTCGCGGGCGCTCCGGGGTCCAGGTCGAACACCATCCGGTCGGCCTCCCCGGGCGCATCGGTCCGCCACTGCGGGGTGTGAAACTCCACCACCAGGTTGGCCGCCCACATCAGTGAGGCCAGATCCTGTACGACCACCTGGCGGGCCGACTTGTCCTCGCTGCGCGGCACCGGGGTGGTCCGTACCCAGGGCGGCGTGCCCGGTGGCGGGTTCTTGGTGAAGAAGCGCTGGCCGTCCGGCCCGTCCGGATAGCGCAGGAAGGACACCGGCCGGTCGCGCAGATGGGTCAGCAGGGCCTGGGCGGCGGTGGCCGCGTAGTAGTGGAGCACCTCGCCCTTGGTGGTCCCGGTGGCCGGATACAGCACCTTGTCGAGATTGCTGAGCGCCAGCCGCCGCCCCTCCACCTCCGTGATCGGCGTCATACGATAAGAATCACATGTATTCCGGATCTATAGGCATCTATACGGACACAAGGGGTGAACGGTGAGGTCCATCTGGAACGGTGCCATCTCCTTCGGGCTGGTCAGCATCCCGATCAAGCTGGTCAACGCCACCGAGAACCACTCGATCTCCTTCCGGCAGATCCATCTCAACGACGGCGGCCGGATCCGCTACCGGAAGGTCTGCGAGATCGACGAGCAGGAGGTCGCCGCTGCCGAGACCGGCAAGGCGTACGAGGACGCCGACGGCTCGATGATCCCGATCACCGACGAGGACCTCGGCTCCCTCCCGCTTCCCACCGCCAAGACGATCGAGATCGTCGCCTTCGTGCCGGCCGCCTCGATCGACCCGCTCCAGATGGACGCGGCGTACTACCTCTCCGCCAACGGGGTCCCGGCGGCCAAGCCGTACACCCTGCTGCGCGAGGCGCTGAAGCGGAGCCAGAAGGTCGCGGTGGCGAAGTACGCCCTGCGCGGCCGGGAACGGCTCGGCATGCTGCGCGTGGTCGACGACGTGATCGCCATGCACGGCCTGCTCTGGCCGGACGAGGTCCGCAGCCCCGAGGGCGTCGCGCCGGAGGCAGGGGTCACGGTCCGCAAGGCCGAACTCGACCTGGCGGACGCGTTGATGGCCACCCTCGGCGAGGTCGACATGGACTCGCTCCACGACGACTACCGCGAGGCGGTCGAGGAACTCGTCGCGGCGAAGGCGGAAGGCCGCGCCCTGGAGCCGGTGGAGGCGGACGAGTCCGGCGGCGGCAAGGTCATCGACCTGATCTCGGCCCTGAAGAACAGCGTCCGGGCGGCGAAGGAGGCCCGGGGCGAGAAGCCGGAGACCAAAGAGGAGCCGGACCGCCCCAGGGCCGAGGTCACCTCGCTCGCCGACCGCAAGAAGTCCGGCGGAACCGGGACGAAGAAGACGAAGAAGAAGGCACCCTCGTCCGCCGAGAAGACGGCCGCGAAGAAGGCCACGCCGAGCAGGGCACCCGCCAAGAAGACCGCGGCGCGGTCGACGGCGAAGAAGGCGGCCACCAAGTCCACGGCGAAGAAGACCACCGCGAAGTCGGACACGAAGTCGACGGCGAAGAAGGCGGCCCCGCGCAAGCGGGCCTCCGCCTGACGGATGCCTGTCGTGTGGTGATGCCCGCGCCATTCGTCCTGACGGGTGCCCGCCACGCGGTGACGCCCGCGGCTACTCCTCCTGCCGGGTGCCTGTCGCGCAGCAGTGCCCGCGGCTACTCGTCCTTCTTCTCGGCCGGTGCCGGTGCGAAGCCGATCAGCCCGAGCCGCTGGGTGGCGCGGGTCAGTGCCACGTACAGGTCGTTGACGCCGCGCGGCGAGCCGGTCCTGATCCGCTCCGGCGCCACGACGATCACCGAGTCGAACTCCAGCCCCTTGGACTGCCGCGCGTCAAGCAGGACGACAGGGCCGGTCAGGTCCGGCTTCGGGCCGTGCGACGCCTCCGGCATCGCGTCGGCGAGCGCGGCGTGCAGTTCCGGCGGTGCGATCACCGCGACCTTCCCCTCGGCGCAGCACTCCTTGGCGACGGCTTCGGACGTGGCATGCACCAGCTGTTCCGGCTCCACCGCCATGGTCCACGGCCCGATACCGGTCGAGCGCACCGACCGGGGCGGCTCGAAGGCGGGATCGGCCTCCCTGCGGACCTCGGCGGCGGCCTCCATGATCTCCGCCGGGGTGCGGTAGTTGACACCGAGACGGGCGTGCTGCCAGCGGTCGCCGACGTACGGGCCGAGGATCTGCTCCCACGAGTCGGCGCCGGCGGCGGAGCCGGTCTGCGCCGGGTCGCCGACCAGCGTCATGGAGCGCGTGGGACAGCGGCGCATCAGCAGCCGCCAGGACATCGCGGAGAGTTCCTGCGCCTCGTCGACGACGATGTGGCCGAAGGCCCAGGTCCGGTCGGCGGCGGCCCGCTCGGCGGCGCTGCGGTGGTCCGTCTCCTCCTGACGTTCGGCGAAGCGTTCGGCGTCGATGATGTCGTGGGCGAAGAGCACTTCCGCGGCGTCCTCGTCGTCGAAGTCGGTGCTGCGCGAGCCGAGGGAGAGGTCGAGGACGCCCTGGGCGTAGGCGATCCGCTCCCGGCGCTCGGCCTCCTCGGCGGCGCGCAGAGCGCTGTCGTCCACGCCCAGCAACTCGGCGGCCTCGTCGAGCAACGGCACGTCGGCGGCCGTCCACTCGGTACGGTCCGTCAGGCCGGTGGGGTCGACGCCGGGGCGGCGGATCAACGCGGCCTCCGCGGGCGGCAGATGCGTGGGCCGGGCGAGGAAGCCGGCCACCAGTCCCTGAGGGGTGAGCCGAGGCCACAGGCTGTCGATCGCGGCGTGCACCTCGTGGTTGGCGGCCACCTCCTTGTGGAGCTGCTCGATGTCGGAGGCGTCGAGCAGGTTGGGGCCGCCGAGCGGGTCGGCGCCGATGCGGTCGGTGAGCTGCTCCGTCAGCGCGTCGATGATCCGGGCGGCGAAGTGGCGGTGGGCGAGGTTGTGGGGCAGCCCGGTGTCGCGGGCACCGGCCCGGGCGCGGGCCGCCGTCGCGCGGTCGAGGACCAGGTTCTCCTGGCCGTGCCTGATCTCGATGGCGGGACCCGGCAGTTGCTGCCGGTCGGCCACCGCCGTGCGCAGGATGCCGGCCATCCGGACGTCACCCTTGACGGCGGCGGCCTCCGGGCTGTCCGTGCCGGTGGCCTGCACGCCGGGAAAGAGCTCGCCCATGGTCGCCAGCAGTACGCCCGTCTCACCGAGGGAGGGCAGCACATTGCCGATGTAGCCGAGGAAAGCGGGGTTGGGGCCGACGATCAGCACCGCGCGACGGGCCAGCTGGTCGCGGTGGGCGTACAGGAGGTACGCGGCACGGTGCAGGGCGACCGCTGTCTTGCCGGTGCCGGGACCGCCCTCGACGACGAGGACGCCTCGGTGCGGTGCGCGAATGATGTGGTCCTGCTCGGCCTGAATGGTGCGCACGATGTCGCTCATGCGCCCGGT
The DNA here is from genome assembly GCF_043083485.1 of Streptomyces sp. NPDC014727. Taxonomy (NCBI): domain Bacteria; kingdom Bacillati; phylum Actinomycetota; class Actinomycetes; order Kitasatosporales; family Streptomycetaceae; genus Streptomyces; species Streptomyces sp. NPDC014727. Next base: position 125,996 of record NZ_JBIBYR010000010.1, read on the forward strand.
GCGGGTCGCGTTCACGGCGGCGAGCAGGACGGCGTCGTCGTTGGGGTCCTCGAAACCGGTGCGGAGGCCGGGCTCGGTCTCGTGGAGATCCAGGATCTCGTCGTGCAGAGCGCTGACCCGGCGCCCGCGCGTGGTCAGGTGCCTGCGGCGGCGGAGGCCCATCGGTGTGTGGCCGGTCGCGAGATAGAACGGGCGGGCCACCGGTGCGCGCCAGTCGATGAGCAGCGGCGTGTGCTCCTCGTCGCTGATGCCCAGACGGCCGATGTGATGGTGTTCGCCGTTCCGCAGATCGATCCTGCCGAAGCAGAGCCCGTTCTCCACGGCGTTCAGCGCGGCGAGGCGACCGGACTGCTCCGCGACCGCGATATCCCGCTCCAGCCGGGCCTGTCGTCCTTCGGCGGCCTGACCCAATGAGGTCCGGACGGCTCCTTCGGCCCGTTCCCGGAGTACGTCGACACGCTCGTGGAGCAGGGTGATGAATTCCTGTTCCCGCATCATTTCTTCGCTTGACAATTGCACTCCAGACCCGATATCATGCGGATGTTGAATATGTTTTTGGGCTCATTTTGCAAGCCATATAAATATTCAATATACGCGGACAAGAGTGCCCGGACGTCAATTTCGTCCGGGATTTTTTTTGGGCCCTGCTCGGGTGCCCGGCCCCTGCGGGTTCGAGCGGGGCCCGGTGCGGTGCTCCGAGCGCTGTCCACGTACCCGCGCATGGACGACACGGGACAGGCCGTTCGGCGTGAGTGCGTCCTGGCGGTCCCGCAGGGCGGCGTCGAGCATCTCGTACTGGCGGACGCTCTCCATGACGTCGAAGCCGCAGTCGGACAGCATGGCGGCAAGGCCGTCCGGCGTGAAGAAGTCTGCCGCGGCTCGCCCTGCTCGGCGGCGAAGGGCGCGACGGTGTCGACGTACTGCTGGGCAGCCGCGGAATTCTGTAAATGCTCCGGAGATTGCGATGTGATTTCCATGCGGGTGGCGATCGTTGATTCTCCGGCGTGAATGGGTGCCGTCTTTCGGCTGCCCGTCTCCCACGGGCGCCCGGCAGCCCTCGCGATCCCCGTGGGCGCGGGGGAGTCCGGCGGGCCGTACACACGAGACCGCCCCGGAGCGGCAGCCCCCGGGGCGGTCCTCACATCGTGCCGGTGTGCCGTGGCCCGAACCTCAGTGCCGGCGGTACGAGTCCACGTAACCGGTCGCCGGAGTCCCGACCCCCGTCACGTCGTCGTATCCCCTGACCGCCTTGAGGGAGGCGTCCTTGCCGAGGCTGCGCAACGAGGTCAGTACGCCGTCCGCCGCGTCGACGCTGTTGGCGAAGTCGACCCGGGCCACCGCGAGATCGCGGTTCGGGCCCAGCGGGTGGTCGGTGACGTCGTGGTACGCCTTCGAGCCGTACCGGGCGTAGATCGCCGGGTTGGCGAAGCCGATCGGCAGACCGTGCCGGGCCTGCTGCGCGAGCGCCTGCACACCGGCGATGACCGGCGCGGCCAGTGACGTACCGCCGATGCGGTACTCGTCGTAGCCGAGCGAGCCGTCGGGCAGCGTCTGGGTCTGGCCGACCAGGAAGCCGGTGTTCGGGTCGGCGACGGCCGCGATGTCCGGGGCCGTGCGCATCCGCTGCTTGCCGTTCGCCCGCGCGAGCGAGTCCGGGACGATGCCCCGCTGGTAGAACGGCTGCTTCACGGACGAGCTGGTGCCGCCGCCCGCGCCGGAGGTGTACGCGCCCGGGAAGCCGGTCCAGCTCCTGCCGTCGTCGGAGAGGCCCGCCTTCAGCGTGCCCCAGCCGGTCTCCCACTGGTACGTGTCGTTCTTGCCGACGGCCAGCGCGGTACCGCCGACCGAGGTCACCCAGGCGGAGTTGGACGGGACGTCGATCTGCTTCGTGCCCGTGGACGCGACGTTGTCGCCGTCGTCGCCGGAGGAGAAGTAGAAGCCGATGCCCTCGACCGCGCCCATCTTGAAGACCTGGTCGTACGCGGCCGCGACGTCCGGGGTCTCATTGGCCTCGATGTCGCCCCAGGAGTTGGAGACGATGTCCGCGAGCCGGTGGTCGACGACCTTGTTCAGCGAGTCCAGCAGATCGGCGTCGTAGCAGGAGGCACCGCCCACGTACACGATGTCGGCGGCGGGCGCGACCGCGTGCACGGCCTCGACGTCGAGGGTCTCCTCGCCGTACCAGCCGGAGGCCCCGCACTCCTCGGTCTTCGTGTAGTCGGCCGGCAGTACCTGGCTGAGCTGCCCGCGACGGTACGGGGCGTCGCCGTTGCGCTCGGCGTACTCGGCGGCGTCCTTCGCGATGGTCGGCGAGGCGTACGCGTCGGTGATCGCGACGGTGACGCCCTTGCCGGTCCAGTCACCCGCACCGTACGCGGCGCGCAGCTGCTTGCCCGTGTACCCCTTGACGGCGTACGGCACCTTGGACCCGTAGGCGCTCGGCAGCGACGACGCGGTCTTCGAGCCGTAGTACGAGGAGAAGGGGCCGGAGTTGCGGAACACGGCGTCCGGCGGCGGCAGCGTCTCGTCGTGGCTCGACTTGTGCGGCGCGTTGTCCAGGCCGGACACGGCGAGGACGGCATCGCTCAGCCCGGCGGGCACGGAGGCGGTGGAGGCCGGGGCGCGGTAGGTCCGGTTGCCCTTGCGGTAGTTGCGCAGCTGGGTGCCGAACGTCTTCTCGGCGGTGGCGACATCACCGGTGGCCGAGACGTAGTGCCGGTTGGTGCCGGTGACGGTCAGCCCGCTCGACCTCAGCCACTGGCTGACCTGGTCGATCTGCTTCTGACCGGCCCCGAACCGGGCCTGTGCCCGCTCGGCGCTCAGGTACTTCCCGTACGAGGCGGACCGCGGGTCGGACACGGCGGCGGCGTAGGCGGCCAGCCCCTTCGCGTCCCGTCCGGCCAGATGCACCCGGACGCTGACCTTGCCGCTGTCGGCCGTGGCCCCTCGGTCGGCCGCGGCGGTCGCCCAGGCGGGCTTGGAGCCCTGCAGTGCGTCCCGCCCGCTCGGCGCGGAGTCCGCGCTGGCGTTCGGTATCCCGAGGGCGAGCGCGCCGGCAAGCAGCGGGAGTGTCGCCGCCATGCTCAGCGCGGCGCGACTTCTCGCGCGGCTGGTTCTCATATAACCCCCTGCGATGTGGGTCTTCGCGTGTGGAGCATGTGCCGGATGATGTGCACATGTAATGCGCCACTCTGGCGAGGAACGCCTCATGTAAGGGGCATGCATTCACCAAGAATCGACCAAGTGAGCGTATGCGCAGGGCAGTTCGTGGAGAACATGCGGAATTGCGCCTGCCCGCCAGGGGGCGGGCAGGCAGTTCGCCCGCCCGCCTCAGGTGTGCTTCGGCTCGTAGCCGAGCCCGGGTGACCTGCTCACGTACGTACAGCCGGTGTACCGGTATCCGGGCTGGATCTTCGAACCGTCCGAGTAGCTCGTCACGCCCGCGCCGGACGAGGCCCCCCGGTGCTTGTACAGGAAGTGGTACTCACCCGCGGGCAGCCAGAGCGTCACCTTCGGATAGCTCTTCCCTCTGGCCTTGCACGCCGCGGTGGCCCCGCTCACCCAGGAGTACGACGTGCAACTGCCGCACCCCTTGATGCTGGTCCTTCCCGTCACCGGCCCGGTGTACAGGATCTCGACCCCGTCGGGGGCGTCGTTGCTGATGACGAGCTCCATCCGGCCCCCGCCCGGCGGGCCCGAGGGCGGCAGGTGCTTTCCGGCGGCGGCCCGCGTATCGGCGATCTCGGCGGCGATGGCGATGTCCCGGGCCCGAGCCCGGCGCTTGTCCTTCTTGTACGTGGCGGCGAACTCCGTCAGTGACAGTCGTGCCAGGTCGAACTGCTTGTCCTCGAACTGTGCGACCCCGCAGGCATAGGCGCCGTCCTCGATACCGGGGTCGGCCTTCCCGGCCAGTGCCGAGACCTTCTTGTCCGGCAGTGACGAGGTCGTCGCACGGATGCGGCGCAGCATCTCCTCGGCTGCGCAGGGCGAGCTCCCACGCACGGCCCGGCTCTGCGCGGAGATCTTCCCCGAGACCGCCGCTCCCACCTTCCCGGCCTGTGCCGAGCCGGGGAACGTGCGCAGCAGCTCGGACAGTTCCCGGCCGTCCTTGTCGGTCCTCACGGTGCCCAGCTTCCCCATCCCGCACTCGTACAGTGCGGTGGCGAGCGGCTCGTCGGGGTAGTCGGCCAGATCGCCCAGCAGCTTCCGGTCGATCGCCTCCGGCACGGTGCGCAGATAGGTCAGCGGCTCGATCGCCTCGCAGTGCTTCTTCTGCCGGTACGGCGCCGAGACCGCCCGGTAGTACGCGTCGAGCCGTTTCGGCACGAGCTTCCCGGCCCGCGACCCCGCGTGCTTCTCACCGAGGTCGCGGTAGACGGCGAGCGCCGATCGGTAGTCGTCGCGCGCGTCGGCGAAGGACTTGCCCGAGGCCGCGGCGACGCTCCGGTCGCCCCGGTCCAGCCGGTCCAGCAGCATCTGCTCGACGGCCTCGTCCTGCGCGGAGCCGTAGAACACCACGCCCCCCGCAGGCACCGCCAGCAGCACCAGGCCGGCCCCGGCCGCCACCAGCGGTCGCCACGACCCGCCGACGGTGCGACGCCGGGCGGTCCGCGCCCCGTCCGCGGCCGCCACGGCCAGCACGACGAGATACGCGACGACCAGCCCTCCGGCGACCCCGTCGGGATCGGCGGGGAGGGCGACCAGCAGCAGCGCACCGGTCGCCGCCCAGCACAGCACCGTCCTGAACCAGCACCGCATCAGCGCATAGCCGATCCCGAACCCGCTCAGGTTGAGCAGCCCCACGGCCACGGAGCGGAGAACGCCTCCCGGTGGCGGCGGCCCGACGGTGGGAGGCCGGCTCGGGGGAGGGGGTGCGGGAGGCGAGTCGGACGGCGGCGAAGGACTCGCCCCTGCCCCGAAATGCTGACCATCCCAACTCACGTCGGCCCCCCAACCGTTGAGCGATACGGGGCTCGAACCGCACCCGGTCGGATTACCTTCCACGACGCCCTGAACGGTGTCAATCCGGACCGGCCGGCCGCCCGGCCGAGGGTCGACGAATCGGCCCATATCGAAGCGCCCCGACGCGGCGCCCGGTACAGTGCCCAGTGCCGCGACTGGCGCGCACCCCAACAGGGGGGCTCCGTGGAACCGACCACGAGGGAGCGGCACACCCCGGGCCCGCCCGGGGGCGTCATCGCCGGAGAGCCGTCCGCCTGGGCATCCGGGTCCACCGCAGCCATGCGACCGACCCGGGAGGACACCATGACCGCATCCGTACCCGCGCACCCCCGCCACCCCGCCCTGGCGGCAGCCGATCCGGAACTCGCCGCACTGGTGGCGGCCGAGGAACAGCTCCAGGCCGACACCCTGCGCCTGATCCCCAGTGAGAACTACGTCTCCGCCGCCGTGCTCGAAGCGTCCGGCACCGTGCTCCAGAACAAGTACTCCGAGGGCTACCCGGGCAAGCGGTACTACGAGGGCCAGCAGAACATCGACCAGGTCGAGACGCTCGCCGCCGAACGGGCCGAGGCGCTCTTCGGGATGGACCACGCCAATGTGCAGCCCTACTCCGGCTCACCCGCCAACCTCGCCGTGTACCTGGCGTTCCTGAAGCCCGGCGACACCGTGCTCGGCATGTCACTGCCGATGGGCGGCCATCTCACGCACGGCTGGGGTGTCTCGGCCACCGGTACCTGGTTCCGCGGGGTGCAGTACGGCGTACGCCGCGACACCGGCCGCATCGACCTGGACGAGGTACGCGACCTGGCCCTGGCCGAACGCCCGAAGGTGATCTTCTGCGGCGGTACGGCCGTGCCCCGCACGATCGACTTCGAGGGCTTCTCCGAGATCGCCCGGGAGGTCGGTGCCGTCCTGGTCGCCGATGTCGCCCACATCGCCGGCCTGATCGCGGGAGGCGCGCACCCCTCGCCCGCCCCGTACGCCGACGTGGTCTCCACCACCACCCACAAGACCCTGCGCGGCCCGCGCGGCGCGATGCTGCTGAGCAGGGCGGAACACGTACGCGCCATCGACCGCGCCGTCTTCCCCGGCCTCCAGGGCGGCCCCCACAACCAGACGACGGCGGCGATCGCGGTAGCGCTGAAGGAGGCCGCCCGCCCCGAGTTCAGCGCGTACGCCCACCGGGTGGTCGCCAACGCCCGAAGCCTGGGCGAGGAGTTGGTGTCCCGAGGCTTCGACCTGGTCTCCGGCGGCACGGACAACCACCTCCTGCTGATCGACCTGACCTCCCGCGGCGTCCCCGGCAAGATCGCCGCCAAGGCCCTGGACCGGGCCGGCATCGTCGTCAACCACAACACCGTCCCCTATGACCCCCGCAAGCCCTTCGACCCCTCCGGCATCCGCATCGGCACCCCGGCCCTGACCTCCCGAGGCGTCCCGGCCTCGGAGATGGCCACGGTCGCGGAGTGGATCAGCCGCGTGGTGGAGGCGGCGCGCACCGACGACGAGGCCACGGTCGAGAAGGTGCGCACGGAGGTGAAGGCCCTGATGGACGGGTACCCGGCGCCGGGGCTGCCGGTGGGCTGACGGGCGAGGGGGATCCGTTGCCCTTCGTGGGCGTGGCCGAGGAGATGGGTGCCAAGGCACACCCACAGGCGCAGGCAGAGGGCATGGTCCGCCCGAACGGACGGCGCCGGGAAACGCCGACTGATCACCGCCCGCACGGCTCCCAGGCCTATGCTCACGGCATGGAGCAGAGCGAAGTGGTGAAGCGCGTGGTGGGCATCCTCACGGAGGCGGGCGAGATCCGCCGGCTCCTCGAAGAGAACGCCGACCGCGACGACGTGCAGACCGATTCGAGCGTGGTGACCGCACTCCTGAACGAGACGATGCCCCGGATCACGATCCCCGAGGACGCCTCGATCGAAGAGGTCGCGGCGGTCGTCGGCCGGGAGGTCGGGGGCGCGGTGGAGCAGTTGGTCGGCGCATTCACCCTGGCCTTCGCGATGCTGGCCCAGGTGCACGACTCCGGGCAGACGGACGTGTCCTCCGCCGATGTGCTGCAGGACCTGGCGCTGCGGGCCGAACAGATCGGTTCCGGCGGCCCGGAGGACGAGGGCCCGTGAACAGGGTGCTCGTCGTGGAGGACATGCAGGTCGTCAGGGTCGGCCTGGTCGCACTCCCCGACGGCGAGTCCGGCATCGAGGTCGTGGGCCAGGCGCCGGACGCGAGGGCGGCCCCGGACACCGCGAAGCGCTCCGAACCGGACGTCGCGCTTCTCGACATCGAGCTGCCGGGAACGGAACCGAATACGACCTGCTGAACCGGCCGGTCACGTCCGTCGACACGGTCCCGTCGACCGTGCGCGGCCGGGCTTCCTCGCCCCGCCGTTCCTGCTCTCGCCGTTCGCGGTGGTTGACGGCGACGCCGCAGACGCCGTCAACCACTACCGGTCCGGCACCTGCGGTGAGCGCACGGAGATCTCACCCCTATGAAAAAGACCTCCTGTTCAGTGTTTCCACTGATCAGAAGGTCTGTCCGGAAGTGCCCTCGGCAGGATTCGAACCTGCGCACACGGCTCCGGAGGCCGATGCTCTATCCCCTGAGCTACGAGGGCGTATCGCTGTGCTGCTCGGCGACGGGTGAAACACTACCAGCTTCGGCGGGGTGTCCGTGAACAGGTATTTCCGGGCTGTCGGAGGTGGCGGCGCGGGCCCCGCGGAAGGGGCGTGCGGTGCGGGTGGGACGCATCCGGCCACCGCTCGCACCACTCGTCCGGGGTCGGAAATAGGCAAAACCCGGACGCAGCCCCTACGTCGCGCCTACTCTCGGAGTGTGTCAGGGGCGTGTGGCCGCGTGCTTGTTGTCGACGACAACGAGGTCATCCGGCAGTTGATCAGGGTCAATCTCGAGCTTGAGGGCTTCGAGGTCGTGACCGCGGCCGATGGTGTCGAGTGTCTGGATCTGGTTCATCGGGTCCGCCCCGATGTGATCACGCTCGATGTCGTCATGCCCAGGCTGGACGGTCTGCAGACCGCCACCAGATTGCGCTCCGATCCGCAGACCAGACATCTGCCCGTGGCGATCATCAGTGCCTGCACTCCCTTCGAGGCGAACAGCGCGGTCGCCGCAGGGGTCGACGACTTCCTGGCGAAGCCCTTCGAGCCGAGCGAGCTCGTGCGGCTCGTACGGCGGTTGATGGACCGGGAGGACCCGTCGCCGCTCGACGGCAGACACGGCGCCGGGAAGGCGGAGAGCACCGCAGGGTGACCGCATGCCGAAACCGGGTCGCGGGATGCCCCCCTTCCTCCCATACGCTTGTCCTGTGACCCCCGCCGATCTCTCCAGGACCGTGCTGCACGCCGTGCGCCGCGCGGTCGACGAGGACGCCTTGCGTGCGCCCGTGCCCGCGCGCGTGCGGGTGGAGCGGACCCGGCCCGGCGGGCGTGGGGACTACGCCTGTGCCGTCGCCCTCCAGCTGGCCCGGCCCGCCGCGCTGCCGGCCAGGGAAGTGGCCGAGATCCTCCGGGCGCGGGTGCAGGGGGCGCCGGGGATCGGCGGCGTCGAGGTCACCGGACCCGGGTTCCTGAACTTCACCCTGCTCGACTGCGCCGACCGGCTGGGCGCGCTCGTCCGGGCCGTCGACGAGCGCGGCGCGGAGTACGGGCACGGGGGCGACCTCGTCGGTGCCACCGTCTCCTTCGCACCCGTCGACGAGCAGCGCGCCCGTGTCGTCACCGAGACCGTGGAGCGGCTGCTCCGGGCCCAGGGCGCGCAGGTCGGGGAGCGTACGGCCGACGGCGAGGCGCTGCATGTGGTGGCCGTGCCCGCCTCCGACCGCGATCTCTTCGAGCGGCTCGGGAACGATGCCGCGCGCTGGGCACTGCTGCGGGCCGCCCCGCACGACCGGCCCCGGTGCACGGGGAGCGACGATCTCCTTGTGCAGGGGGAGAGCAGTCCGCTGTTCCGGGTGCGATACGCCCACGCCCGGACCCGCGCCCTGAGCCGGAACGCCGAGCAGCTCGGTTTCCGTGCCGCCTACGAGGAGGGCGTAGACGCGCCCGTGCTCGGGGCGCTCCTCGCCGACCATCCCGGTGTGCTCGCCGCAGCCGCCCGCCACCGCGAGCCCGACCGGGTCGCCCGGCAGCTGGAAGCGGTCGCGCAGGCCTTCTTCGACTTCCACGACCACGCCCGGCCGCTGCCCGTCGGTGACGAGAAACCCTCGGCCGCCCACCGTTCCCGGCTCGCCCTCGCCGAAGCCGTCGGGACGGTGCTGGCAGGCGGCCTGTCCCTGCTCGGCATCAGCGCACCCGAAGTCCTCTGAGAGACCCGAGAGAACAGAGCAACACGATGAGCCGATCCGCACACCCCGCCGGGCCCCGCCACGCCGATGTCATGACGGAAGGGCACTACACGGCCCCGCCCGCCGATCTCAATGTCCTGGACGAGAAGGTCTGGGCCCGTACGGTCGCCCGTGACGAGCACGGCACGGTCACCGTCGGCGGGATCGAAGTGACGCGACTGGCCGAGGAGTTCGGCACTCCGGCCTACTTCCTCGACGAGAGCGACTTCCGGGCCCGCTGCCGGGCCTGGGCCGACGCCTTCGGACGGGACGCCGATGTGTTCTACGCCGGAAAGGCGTTCCTGTCGCGGGCCGTCGTGCGCTGGCTCAAGGAGGAGGGGCTCAACCTCGACGTCTGCTCCGGAGGAGAGCTGACCTGTGCGCTGGACGCCGGGATGCCCGCCGAGCGCATCGCCTTCCACGGCAACAACAAGACCGTCGAGGAGATCGAGCGGGCGGTCACCGTCGGCGTCGGGCGGATCGTGCTCGACTCCTTCCAGGAGATCGCCCGGGTCGCGCACGTCGCGCAGCGGCTCGGCAAGCGGCAGCGCGTACAGATCCGGGTGACCGTCGGTGTCGAGGCGCACACCCACGAGTTCATCGCCACCGCGCACGAGGACCAGAAGTTCGGGATCGCGCTGGCCGACGGCCAGGCCGCCGAGGCGGTGCGCCGGGCGCTCACCCTGGACGGGCTCGATCTGATCGGCATCCACTCGCACATCGGCTCGCAGATCTTCGACATGGCCGGTTTCGAGGTCTCCGCCCGGCGCGTGGTGCAGTTGCTCGCCGAGGTGCGTGACGAGCACGGGGTCGAGCTGCCCGAGATCGACCTGGGCGGCGGACTGGGGATCGCCTACACCTCCGAGGACGACCCGCGCGAGCCGCACGAGATCGCCAAGGCGCTCGGCGACATCGTGACCCGCGAATGCGAGGCGGCCGGGCTCGCCACCCCGCGGATCTCCGTCGAGCCGGGCCGCGCCATCGTCGGCCCGACCGCGTTCACGCTGTACGAGGTCGGCACGATCAAGCCCCTGGAGGGGCTGCGTACGTACGTCAGCGTCGACGGCGGCATGTCGGACAACATCCGCACCGCGCTGTACGACGCCGAGTACAGCGTCGCGCTCGTCTCGCGCGCCTCCGACGCCGAGCCGATGCTCGCCCGCGTCGTCGGCAAGCACTGCGAGAGCGGCGACATCGTGGTCAAGGACGCCTTCCTGCCGTCCGACCTGGCCCCCGGTGACCTGATCGCCGTCCCCGCCACCGGTGCCTACTGCCGCTCGATGGCGAGCAACTACAACCACGCCCTGCGCCCGCCCGTCGTCGCCGTGCGCGACGGAGAGGCGCGTGTCATCGTCAGGCGCGAGACGGAGGAAGATCTCCTGCGTCTCGATGTCGGCTGATGTCGATTTTCCCGGGGTACACCCCCGGACCCCCGTAGATGTCTCAGGATCCGGACGGACGGCAGGAACGCTCGTCCGGTGAGTGAGACTGGTCCATACAACAGATGTAAAGGAAACGAGGTCGGATGATGCGTACGCGTCCGCTGAAGGTGGCGCTGCTGGGCTGTGGAGTGGTCGGCTCAGAGGTGGCGCGCATCATGACGACGCAGGCCGCCGACCTCGCCGCGCGCATCGGCGCGCCGGTAGAGCTCGCCGGTGTCGCCGTGCGCCGACCGTCCAAAGTGCGCGAGGGCATCGATCCCGCACTGATCACCACCGATGCGACAGCCCTGGTCAAACGGGGCGACATCGACGTCGTCATCGAGGTCATCGGGGGCATCGAGCCCGCCCGCACGCTCATCACCACCGCCTTCGAGCACGGCGCGAGCGTCGTCTCCGCCAACAAGGCGCTGCTGGCCGAGGACGGCGCCGCACTGCACGGCGCCGCCGAGCAGCACGGCCGGGACCTCTACTACGAGGCCGCCGTGGCCGGTGCCATCCCGCTGGTACGGCCGCTGCGCGAGTCCCTCGCCGGTGACAAGGTCGACCGGGTCCTCGGCATCGTGAACGGCACCACCAACTTCATCCTCGACCGGATGGACACGAGCGGAGCCGGATACTCCGAGGCGCTCGACGAGGCCACCGCCCTCGGATACGCCGAGGCCGACCCGACCGCCGACGTCGAGGGCTTCGACGCCGCCGCCAAGGCCGCGATCCTCGCCGGGATCGCCTTCCACACCCGGGTCAGGATCGGTGATGTGCACCGCGAGGGCATCACCGAGGTCACCGCCGCCGACATCGTCTCGGCCCGCCGCATGGGCTGCACCGTCAAGCTTCTCGCCATCTGCGAGCGGGCCGCCGACGGGCAGTCCGTCACCGCGCGCGTGCACCCCGCGATGATTCCGCTGAGCCACCCCCTGGCCTCGGTCCGCGAGGCGTACAACGCGGTCTTCGTCGAGGCCGAGGCGGCCGGACAGCTGATGTTCTACGGCCCCGGCGCCGGTGGCTCGCCGACCGCGTCCGCGGTCCTCGGCGACCTGGTCGCGGTCTGCCGCAACAAACTCAACGAGGCCACCGGCCCCGGCGAGTCCGCGTACACGCGCCTGCCGGTCAGCCCCATGGGCGAGGTCGTCACGCGGTACCACATCAGCCTCGACGTGGCCGACAAGCCCGGCGTGCTCGCCCAGGTCGCGACGGTCTTCGCCGAACAGGGCGTATCGATCGACACCGTCCGCCAGCAAGGCAGAAATTCAAGCAGCGGCGACGAAGTCGCCATCGAGCAGGGCGGCGGCGGGCGATGGGCGGACGGAGGCGGCGAGGCGTCTCTCGTCGTCGTCACCCACCGCGCGCCCGACGCCGCCCTCTCGGCGACCGTCGAGGCGCTGCGCAAGCTCGACACCGTGCGCGGTGTCGCCAGCATCATGCGTGTTGAAGGGGAGTAAGGACCCATGACCAGCAAGGGCACCCACCAGTGGCGCGGCATCATCGAGGAGTACCGGGACCGCCTTCCGGTCACGAGCACGACGCCTGTCGTCACGCTCCGTGAGGGCGGTACGCCGCTCGTCCCCGCTCAGGTCCTCTCCGAGCGCACGGGCTGCGAGGTGCACCTCAAGGTCGAGGGCGCCAACCCCACCGGCTCCTTCAAGGACCGCGGTATGACGATGGCGATCACCCGGGCCAAGGAGGAGGGCGCGCAGGCCGTCATCTGCGCCTCCACCGGCAACACCTCCGCCTCCGCCGCCGCGTACGCGGTGCGGGCCGGCATGGTGTGCGCCGTCCTCGTGCCGCAGGGCAAGATCGCGCTCGGCAAGATGGGCCAGGCGCTCGTGCACGGCGCCAAGATCCTCCAGGTCGACGGCAATTTCGACGACTGTCTGACGCTGGCCCGCTCGCTCTCGGACAACTACCCGGTGGCGCTGGTCAATTCGGTCAACCCGGTCCGTATCGAGGGCCAGAAGACCGCCTCGTTCGAGATCGTCGACGCGCTCGGCGACGCACCGGACATCCACGTCCTCCCGGTCGGCAACGCGGGTAACATCACCGCGTACTGGAAGGGCTACAGGGAGTACGCGGGGGACGGCATGTCCACGCACACTCCGCGCATGTGGGGCTTCCAGGCCTCCGGCTCCGCGCCCATCGTCCGCGGCGAGATCGTCAAGGACCCGTCGACCATCGCCACCGCGATCAGGATCGGCAACCCGGCCTCCTGGCAGTACGCGCTGAACGCCCGGGACGAATCGGGCGGTTTCATCGATGAGGTGACGGACCGCCAGATTCTCGCCGCCTACCGCCTGTTGGCCTCCCAGGAGGGTGTCTTCGTCGAGCCCGCCTCGGCCGCGTCCGTCGCCGGTCTGCTGAAGGCCGCCGAAGAGGGCAAGGTCGACCCCGGCCAGAAGATCGTGTGCACGGTCACCGGCAATGGGCTCAAGGACCCCGACTGGGCCGTCGCGGGCGCTCCGCAGCCGGTCACGGTCCCGGTCGACGCGGCCACCGCCGCCGAGAAGCTGGGTCTCGCGTAAGAGGAGCTCACAGTTCCGGGCCCCCACGGCGCAACCCGGTTCAGCTGCCGGCGGGAGCCCGGCCCGCCCCGTCGGACGCCCGGCTCACCGCCGGCGGGGATCCCGGTAAGAACCCAGCTCAACCGTCCTTTTTCGGGGCGGAGAGCGCATAGGAGGCGGGCGACACGCATCGTGCGCCTCCTGTGCGCCCTATGTCGCCACAGAACCTTCCTTCGATAAGCTGTACCCAACCCGCCCCGCCGCATCTGCCGCGGTGCAAGGGCCGTTGTGGCCGCCGGTTTCCCCGGAATCCCACTCCCCGTCGCCACGACCACCGCCACTGTCGAGAAATCGCTCCACCACCCCCGCTGCCTCACAAGGAGAGTCGTCCAACCGATGGCCGGTCCCGCCTTCCGAGCCGCCGCCGTCCGGGTGCGCGTCCCCGCGACCAGCGCCAACCTGGGCCCCGGTTTCGACGCCTTCGGCCTCTCGCTGGGGCTGTACGACGACGTCGTCGTCCGCGTAGCCGACTCCGGACTGCACATCGATATCGCCGGTGAGGGCGCGGACACGCTGCCCCGCGACGAGAGCCACCTCCTCGTACGCTCCCTGCGCACCGCCTTCGACCTGCTCGGCGGGCAGCCCCGCGGCCTGGAGATCGTCTGCGCCAACCGCATCCCCCACGGGCGCGGCCTGGGATCCTCCTCCGCCGCCATCTGTGCCGGCATCGTCGCCGCCCGAGCCGTGACGACCGGTGGTGACGCCCGGCTCGACGACGCCGCGCTGCTGGAACTCGCCACCGAGATCGAGGGTCACCCCGACAATGTCGCGGCCTGCCTGCTCGGCGGCTTCACACTGGCTTGGATGGACGGCGGATCGGCCCACGCGATCAGGATGGATCCCGCAGATTCCATCGTTCCGGTGGTTTTCGTCCCCGGCAAGCCGGTCCTGACCGAGACCGCCCGCGGGCTGCTGCCGCGCTCGGTCCCGCACGTCGACGCCGCCTTCAACGCCGGCCGCGCCGCGCTTCTCGTCGAGGCCGTGACCAGGCGCCCCGAACTGCTGCTCACCGCCACGGAGGACCGGCTGCACCAGGAGTACCGCGCGCCGGCGATGCCGCAGAGCGTGGAACTCGTGAACCGACTGCGTGCCGACGGCGTGCCCGCGGTCATCTCCGGTGCCGGGCCGACCGTGCTCGCACTGGCCGAGGACGGTGCGGCCGACAAGGTCGCACGGCTGGCGGGCGAGGGATGGGCGGCCAATCGGCTCACGCTCGACGCCCCGGGTGCGAGCGTGCTGCCGCTCGCCCCGTAGCCGAGAAGTGATTGCCGGTGAGTGAGAGGGGGAATGTTTGTTGGAGCCGGTAGTGTTAACCTCAAGTCTGCAACCGACGTCTATGTGGCGCGTTGCTTCGTGTCCCTTTCCGGGACCACATTTCTTCCGGGAGCCTCCCCAACTGCCTGAGCAGCCTGCCTGAGCAGTTTCGTGCACGCTCCGGAACCGGCACGACACCCCTCGCTTGTCCAGGAGTGGGCCGAGCAGGGGGATGCTCGCGCCGGACCCATGCACACCTTCATTTCTCCGCCGTACCCGGCGGACCACCGCCCCGGCACGGTCCGCAAGAAAAAGACCGCAGTCGGACAGCACAACCGGTCGCCGAGCCAGAAGGCCGACGTCCGCTCCAGGGAAGGACCCTTCGTGAGCGACACCACCGATCTGATGGGCGTGACTGCCGACAAGAGTGTCGACAGCGCTGCGCCCGCCGAAGGTGCTGCCACTGGCACCACCGCACGGCGCCGCCGCTCCGGCACCGGCCTTGACGGCATGGTCCTGGCCGAGCTGCAGCAGGTCGCGTCCGGCCTCGGCATCAAGGGCACTGCGCGGATGCGCAAGGGCCAGCTGATCGAGGTCATCAAGGAGGCGCAGGCCGGTAGCACCGCCGCGCCCAAGGCCGCCGCGCCCGCCGCGGATGCCGAGACCAAGCCGAAGCGCCGTGCCACCTCCAAGGCGCGCACCGGGGCCGAGCCCGCGGCCGCCGCGCCCGCCGAGAAGGCCGCGGCCCAGCAGCAGATCGACATCCCCGGCCAGCCGGCCAGCGACGACCAGCCCACGGGCGAGCGCCGTCGGCGCCGTGCGACCGCTCAGGCGGGCAGCCCGGAGGGCAAGGCGGAGAGCAAGCCGGCCACCGAGGCCAAGGCGGAGGCGCAGGCCGAGCCGAAGAGCGACGAGCGCGCCGACGCGAAGGCCGAAGCCGCCGCGGACACGGCCGAGGGCCGCCGTGGCGACCGCCAGGACCGCGGACAGCGCGGCGACCGGGGCGACCGTCAGGAGCGCGGTGAGCGCGGGGAGCGCCGCGACCGCCAGCGCGACCGCCGTGGCAAGGGTGACGAGCAGGGCCAGCAGGGCGGCCAGCGCCAGCAGCGCCAGGGCCAGCAGGGCGGCGGACCGCAGGACGACGGTTACGACGACGAGGCGGGCGGCCGCCGCGGTCGCCGTGGCCGCTACCGCGACCGTCGTGGCCGTCGTGGCCGCGAGGAATTCGCCAACGAGGTCCCCGTCTCCGACGACGACGTCCTGATCCCCGTCGCGGGCATCCTGGACATCCTCGACAACTACGCGTTCATCCGGACCTCCGGCTACCTGCCGGGCCCGAACGACGTGTACGTCTCGCTCGCCCAGGTCCGCAAGAACGGCCTGCGCAAGGGTGACCACGTCACCGGTGCGGTGCGCCAGCCCAAGGACGGCGAGCGGCGCGAGAAGTTCAACGCCCTGGTCCGCCTCGACTCGGTCAACGGCATGGCGCCCGAAACCGGACGCGGCCGCCCGGAGTTCCAGAAGCTGACCCCGCTCTACCCGCAGGACCGGCTCCGCCTGGAGACCGACTCCAACGTCCTGACGACGCGGATCATCGACCTGGTCGCACCGATCGGCAAGGGCCAGCGAGGCCTGATCGTGGCCCCGCCGAAGACCGGCAAGACCATGATCCTGCAGGCGATCGCCAACGCCATCACGGTCAACAGCCCCGAGTGCCACCTGATGGTCGTCCTGGTCGACGAGCGTCCGGAAGAGGTCACCGACATGCAGCGGTCGGTGAAGGGCGAGGTCATCTCCTCGACCTTCGACCGTCCCGCCGAGGACCACACCACCGTCGCCGAGCTGGCCATCGAGCGCGCCAAGCGTCTCGTCGAGCTGGGTCACGACGTGGTCGTCCTGCTGGACTCCATCACCCGTCTGGGCCGTGCGTACAACCTCGCGGCCCCCGCCTCCGGACGCATCCTGTCCGGTGGTGTCGACTCGACCGCGCTCTACCCGCCGAAGCGCTTCTTCGGTGCCGCGCGCAACATCGAGGACGGCGGTTCGCTGACCATCCTGGCCACCGCGCTGGTCGAGACCGGTTCGCGGATGGACGAGGTGATCTTCGAGGAGTTCAAGGGCACCGGCAACATGGAGCTCAAGCTCGACCGGAAGCTCTCGGACAAGCGCATCTTCCCGGCGGTGGACGTCGACGCGTCCAGCACCCGCAAGGAAGAAATCCTGCTCGGCAGCGACGAGTTGGCGATCGTCTGGAAGCTGCGCCGGGTGCTGCACGCGCTCGACCAGCAGCAGGCGATCGAGCTCCTCCTGGACCGGATGAAGAAGACCCAGTCCAACGCGGAGTTCCTGCTCCAGATCCAGAAGACGACGCCGGCCCCGGGCAACGGCAACGACTGACGTCGCACCCGGACCGGCCGAACGACAGAGGCCGGACAGCAGGGCCGAACAACAGGGCCGCCCCCGTCACTCCGGTGACGGGGGCGGCCCTGTGTCGTGACGTCCACGCATGTGACGCAACCGATCCGGCCTTTTCGGCCGATCCGAGACCTTCGCCACATGACGGTCGCGACCACGGCTGCCGCCATGATGTCTGTACAGAACAAGAAACCGCAGGTGAGCGCGGGATCACCAGCTGTTCGTCAAGGCTCCGCGTCCCTTTTGTCCTCACGCGGAAGTGACAGGTCGCTGTGCAACCCTTCTGCGTACCGCGACGTCGTACGAAGTGACGACAAGTCGCCCAAGGTGACGACTCGCTGCCCGAACACCGCTGCAGGGGGTAGCCGGGAGAAGCTGACGACCGAAGGAGACGGATGACCGAGCAGAGCGGGAGCGGCGGCCGAATACGCCCCACCGGCAAACGCCGGAGGAAGCCGTCCCGACGCCACCGGGCCAAGGTGGCGGCGATCTGGACCCTGGCAGCCGCCGTGATCGTCGGCGGCGGCGGGCTCGGATACGCCTACTTCAAGCTCAACGGCAATCTCAAGGCCGTCGACATCAACGCGGCGCTCGGCAAGGACCGCCCCGACAACGTCGACAACGGCTCCGAGGACATCCTCGTGCTCGGCTCCGATTCCCGCTCCGGCGCGAACTCCGAGTACGGCGCCGACGAGGGCACGGCCCGCTCCGACACCGCGATGGTCGTGCACGTCAACAAGGGCCACAGGACGGCCTCGGTCGTCTCCATCCCGCGCGACACCCTCGTCACCCGGCCGGAATGCACCGGTGACACGACGGGGAAGCCCGTCGCGGGCCAGCAGCGCGCGATGTTCAACACGGCGTACGAGGTCGGCGGACCGGCCTGCGCGGTCAAGACCGTCGAGTCCATGTCCGGTATCCGCATGGACCACTACCTCGAAGTCGACTTCACCGGCTTCAAGAAGCTCATCGACCAGCTGGGCGGTGTGAAGATCACCACCACCCGGGCGATCCACGACTCCAAGAGCCATCTCGACCTGGAGCCCGGCACCCACACCCTCGACGGCGAGCAGTCGCTGGGGCTCGTCCGTACCCGCAAGAGCGTCGGCGACGGCAGCGACCTCGGCCGCATCCAGCTCCAGCAGGCATTCATCAAGGCGCTCATGGAACAGGTCAGGAGCGTCGGGGTGTTCTCGAATCCGAAGACCCTCTTCGACCTCGCGGACACGGCGACCAAGGCCATCACCACCGACTCCGACCTGGGCTCGGTCCAGCAGCTCACCGGCTTCGCCAACGGCCTCAAGGGGCTCGGCGCGAAGAACGTCCACATGGTCACCCTGCCCGTGCAGTACGACCCGGCCGACCCGAACCGCGTCGTACCGCTGGAGGAGTCCGCGCAGCAGGTCTGGACGGCGCTGAAGCAGGACAAGGCGATCCCCGCCTCCGCCACCGAGAAGTCGGCGGGCGACAAGGGCGTCGCGGGCAGCGTCGTGCGGTGACCGGGCGGGCCGGGAATAGTTGCGGCCCGCCCCCGGTTTTGGGAGATACGGCCGGTCCTGGCAGACTGGTACGTCGGCCCCGGTTCACGGACGCGCAATCCGCGCGGACGACCCGGTGCCCTCCCGAACCTAGGAGAAACCCTTGAAGCGCGACATCCACCCCGAGTACGTCGAGACGCAGGTCAGCTGCACCTGTGGCGCGTCGTTCACGACCCGGAGCACCATCGACGGCGGCACCATCCGCGCCGACGTCTGCTCCGAGTGCCACCCGTTCTACACGGGCAAGCAGAAGATCCTCGACACCGGTGGCCGCGTGGCCCGCTTCGAGGCCCGCTTCGGCAAGGCTGCCGGCTCCGCCAGCAAGTAGCGAGCCACTGCGCCGGTTCTCGGCGCCCTCTTCCCGGGGGCGTCGGAACCGGCGTTTTTTCCGGCCGGGGGTGCGCGGCCCGTATCCCCGCCCGGCCGGCATCGTCCAGCAGGCACGTTTGAGTGAAGAAACCAGGAGCCCGAAGATGTTCGAGGCGGTCGAGGAACTGATCGGTGAACAGGCCGATCTCGAGAAGAAGCTCGCGGACCCGGCGGTCCACGCCGACCAGGCCAACGCGCGCAGGCTCAACAAGCGCTACGCCGAGCTGACCCCGATCGTCGGCACGTACCGCTCCTGGAAGCAGGCCGGGGACGACATCGAGACGGCCCGTGAACTCGCCGCCGACGACCCCGACTTCGCCGCCGAGGTGAAGGATCTGGAGAAGCAGCGCGAAGAGCTCACCGAGAAGCTCCGCCTCCTCCTGGTCCCGCGCGACCCCAGCGACGACAAGGACGTGCTCCTGGAGATCAAGGCGGGCGCGGGCGGCGACGAGTCCGCCCTGTTCGCCGGTGACCTGCTGCGGATGTATCTGCGCTACGCCGAGCGCGTCGGCTGGAAGACCGAGATCATCGACTCCACCGAGTCGGAGCTCGGCGGCTACAAGGACGTCCAGGTCGCCGTGAAGACCAAGGGCGGCAACGGCGCCACCGAGCCCGGCCAGGGTGTGTGGGCCCGGCTGAAGTACGAGGGCGGGGTGCACCGCGTGCAGCGGGTGCCGTCCACCGAGTCCCAGGGCCGCATCCACACCTCCGCCGCCGGTGTGCTCGTCACGCCCGAGGCCGAGGAGGTCGACGTCGAGATCCACGCCAACGATCTCCGTATCGACGTCTACCGCTCCTCGGGCCCCGGCGGCCAGTCCGTCAACACCACGGACTCGGCGGTCCGCATCACCCACCTGCCGACCGGAGTCGTCGCCTCCTGCCAGAACGAGAAGAGCCAGCTCCAGAACAAGGAGCAGGCCATGCGCATCCTGCGTTCGCGTCTGCTCGCGGCCGCGCAGGAGGCCGCCGAGCAGGAAGCTTCGGACGTACGGCGCAGTCAGGTGCGTACGGTCGACCGTTCCGAGAAGATCCGTACGTACAACTTCCCGGAAAACCGGATCTCGGACCACCGCGTCGGCTTCAAGGCGTACAACTTGGACCAGGTGCTCGACGGCGACCTGGATTCCGTGATCCAGGCCTGTGTCGACGCCGACTCCGCCGCCAAGCTCGCCGCCGCATAAGTGCAAGACCCGCCCCGCCCGTAACCCCGTACGGAGAACCGCGATGAACCTGCTGCTCGCCGAGGTGGCCCAGGCCACCCAGCGGCTGGCCGACGCCGGTGTGCCTTCACCGCGATTCGACGCGGAGGAACTCGCCGCGTTCGTGCACGGCGTCAAGCGGGGCGAGCTGCACCGTGTGCCGGACTCGGACTTCGACGCCCGGTACTGGGAGGCCATCGCCCGCCGCGAGGCCCGCGAACCGCTGCAGCACATCACCGGACGCGCCTTCTTCCGCTACCTGGAGCTCCAGGTGGGTCCCGGCGTCTTCGTGCCCCGGCCGGAGACCGAATCGGTCGTCGGCTGGGCGATAGACGCGGTGCGCGCGATGGACGTCGTCGAGCCGGTCGTCGTCGACCTCTGCAGTGGATCGGGCGCCATCGCCCTGGCCATGGCCCAGGAGGTGCCGCGCTCCCGCGTGCACGCCGTGGAGCTCTCCGACGACGCCCTCAGGTGGACCAGGAAGAACGCCGAGGGGTCCAGGGTCACCGTCCACCACGGAGACGCGCTCACGGCCCTTCCCGAGCTCGACGGCCAGGTCGACCTGGTCATCTCCAACCCGCCGTACATCCCGCTCACCGAATGGGAGTACGTGGCACCCGAGGCCCGCGACCACGACCCGGAGATGGCCCTGTTCTCCGGCGAGGACGGCCTCGACACCATCCGCGGCATCGAACGCACCGCACACCGTCTGCTGCGCCCCGGTGGCCTCGTCGTCATCGAGCACGCCGACACCCAGGGCGGCCAGGTGCCGTGGATCTTCACCGAGGAACGTGGCTGGGCCGACGCGGCCGACCACCCCGACCTGAACAACCGGCCGCGGTTCGCCACGGCCCGCAAGGCCATGCCGTGACCGGCGGCCACCACCCGCACGACCCGTACCCGCCATACCTGTACACGCTTGAGGAGGCCGGCTGATGGCACGGCGATACGACTGCAACGACGCGACCGACCGTACGACGGGTCTGCGTGAGGCCGCGTCGGCCGTCCGCCGCGGCGAACTGGTCGTGCTGCCCACCGACACCGTGTACGGGATCGGCGCGGACGCCTTCAGTTCCGAGGGCGTCGCCGACCTGCTGGAGGCCAAGGGGCGCGGCCGCAACATGCCCACGCCAGTCCTGATCGGCTCCCCGAACACGCTGCACGGGCTGGTCACCGACTTCTCCGAACAGGCCTGGGAGCTCGTCGACGCCTTCTGGCCCGGCGCCCTCACGCTCGTCGCCAAGCACCAGCCGTCGCTGCAGTGGGACCTCGGCGACACCCGCGGCACCGTCGCCATCCGGATGCCGCTGCACCCGGTCGCCATCGAGCTGCTCACCGAGGTCGGCCCGATGGCCGTCTCCAGCGCCAACCTCACCGGACACCCGGCCCCCGAGGACTGCGACGCGGCCCAGGAGATGCTCGGCGACTCCGTCTCCGTCTACCTCGACGGCGGCCCGACGCCCGGCATCGTGCCGTCGTCCATCGTCGACGTGACCGGCAGGATCCCCGTGCTGCTGCGCGCCGGCGCGCTCTCCGTGGAGGAGCTCCGCAAGGTGGTACCCGACCTTGAGGTGGCCAATTGACCGCCCCTGAGGGGCGTGGCATAGCGGGGCAGTCCGACACCTTCCGCATCCTCCACGTCAGCACCGGCAACGTCTGCCGCTCACCGATCACCGAGCGGCTCACCCGGCACGCCCTGGTGGACCGCCTCGGCGATCCGCGTCAGGGCGGGCTGATCGTGGAGAGCGCGGGCACCTGGGGCCACGAAGGCGCCCCCATGGAGGCCAACGCGGAGATCGTCCTCGCCGACTTCGGCGCCGACACCACCGGCTTCGTCGGCCGGGAACTGCTCGACGAACATGTGATCCGCGCCGACCTGGTGCTCACCGCCACCCGCGACCACCGGGCACAGGTGATCTCGATGGGTCACTCGGCCGGGCTGCGGACCTTCACCCTCAAGGAATTCACCCGGCTGGTCCGGGCCATAGACCCCGCCACGCTGCCCGACCCGCGCGACGAGGGCGTGGTCGAGCGCGCCCGCGCACTGGTCCGCGCCGCGGCCGCGCTGCGCGGCTGGCTGCTGGCCCCCACCGCCGAGGCCGACGAGGTGTACGACCCGTACGGCGCCCCGATCACGTTCTTCCGGTCCATCGGCGACGAGATCAACCAGGCCCTCGACCCGGTCGTCACCGCGCTGACCGGGGTGCCGGCCCCGCACTGACGGGCGCCACTCCGACGGCCGTACACGTCGGCCGGGTACCCAGGGCCCAACGGGTGGACGACGTCGCCGCACAGCGGGCAGGAGGCCCGTCACGGGCCTACATTGGAGCTGACGCCAGCGCACCCTCCCCAGGCCCGGAGTTCATCGATGCCGGTCACCACTCCCGCCGCACCCCCCTCCGCCGCCGGGGCCGCCCTGCCGCAGGACTTCGGTGCCCTGCTCCGGGAGGACCCGGAGATCGCCGCCGTGCTGCTGGAGGAGCTGCACCGGCAGTCCAGCACCCTGCAGCTGATCGCCGCCGAGAACTTCACCTCGCCCGCGGTCCTCGCCGCACTCGGCTCGCCGCTCGCCAACAAATACGCCGAGGGCTACCCCGGCGCCCGCCACCACGGCGGCTGCGACCAGGCCGACGCCGCCGAACGCATCGCCTGCCGAAGGGCCACCGCGCTCTTCGGCGCCGAACACGCCAACGTCCAGGCGCACTCCGGTTCCTCCGCCGTCCTCGCCGCCTACGCGGCTCTGCTGCGCCCCGGTGACACGGTGCTGGCGATGGGACTCCCGTACGGCGGACATCTCACCCATGGCTCGCCCGCCAATTTCTCCGGCCGCTGGTTCGAGTTCATCGGCTACGGGGTGGACTCCGAGAGCGGCCTGATCGACTACGAACAGGTGCGCACCCTGGCGCGGGCGCACCGCCCGAAGGCGATCGTCAGCGGCTCGATCTCGTACCCCCGCCACCCCGACTACGAGCTGTTCCGGGAGATCGCCGACGAGGTGGGCGCGTACTTGATCGCCGATGCCGCGCACCCGATGGGACTGATCGCCGGGGGAGCGGCGCCGAGCCCCGTCCCGTACGCCGACGTGGTCTGCGCGACCACGCACAAGGTGCTGCGCGGTCCGCGCGGCGGGATGATCCTGTGCGGCGCGGAGCTGGCCGAGCGGATCGACCGGGCGGTGTTCCCCTTCACCCAGGGCGGCGCGCAGATGCACACGGTGGCCGCGAAGGCCGTCGCCTTCGGGGAGGCGGCCACCGGGGCGTTCACGGCATACGCCCATCGGGTGGTGGCCCATGCCCGGGTGCTGGCCGCCGGTCTGGAGGCCGAGGGCTTCGACATCACCACGGGCGGCACGGACACGCATCTGATCGTCGCGGACCCGGCCCCGTTGGGCGTCGACGGCCCCGTCGCCCGTGCCCGGCTGGTGGCGGCCGGCCTGGTGCTGGACACCTGCGCGCTTCCGTACGGGGACGCCCGGGGCATCAGGCTCGGCACCGCGGCCGTGACCACCCAGGGCATGGGTGACGCCGACATGGCGCGGCTGGCGGTGCTCTTCGGGGCGGCTGTGCGTGAGGAGGGCGACATCCGCGCCGAGGTCCGGGAACTGGCCCGGAAATATCCGCCCTATCCGGGGTAGACGTGTCCCATGCAACCAACGGCCCTGCCGCAGTGTCCTCGACCATGAGTCCGACGTAGTTAAGGTGAGGGGCTGAGATGGCCGGCGAATTCTGTGGGGCAGCCCGTGCGTGATTACCTGCTGACGCTCTGTGTCACGGCCGCGGTGACCTATCTGCTGACCGGCCCGGTGCGCAAGTTCGCCATCGCGGTCGGGGCGATGCCCGCGATCCGTGCGCGCGACGTCCACCGAGAACCGACACCGAGGCTCGGTGGCATCGCCATGTTCGGCGGGCTGTGCGCCGGACTGATCGTCGCGGCCCATCTGTACAACCTCGACTGGGTCTTCAAACTCTCCAACGAGCCGCGGGCGCTGCTCTCCGGCGCCGCGCTGATCTGGCTGATCGGCGTTCTGGACGACAAGTTCGAGATCGACGCGCTGATCAAGCTCGGCGGGCAGATGATCGCCGCCGCGGTCATGGTGATCCAGGGCCTGACGATCCTGTGGCTGCCGATCCCCGGCGTCGGCACCGTCGCGCTCACCCAGTGGCAGGGCACGCTGCTCACGGTCGCCCTGGTCGTCATCACCATCAACGCGGTCAACTTCGTCGACGGTCTGGACGGTCTCGCGGCGGGCATGGTCTGCATCGCGTCCGCGGCGTTCTTCCTGTACACGTACCGGCTCTGGTACGGGCACATGATCGAGGCGGCGGCTCCGGCGACACTCTTCACGGCCATCCTGATGGGCATGTGCCTGGGCTTCCTGCCGCACAACATGCATCCGGCCCGGATCTTCATGGGCGACTCGGGCTCGATGCTGATCGGCCTGGTGCTGGCGGCCGGGGCGATCTCGGTCACCGGGCAGGTCGACCCGGACACGATGAAGCTCTTCGCGGGCAGCGAGCGCGAGGCCACCCACGCGATGCTGCCGGTCTTCATCCCGCTGATGCTGCCGCTGACCATCATCGCGATCCCGGCAGCCGACCTGCTGCTGGCGATCGTGCGACGCACCTGGAACGGTCAGTCGCCGTTCGCCGCGGACCGCGGGCATCTGCACCACCGGTTGCTGGAGATCGGCCATTCGCACAGCCGGTCCGTGCTGATCATGTACTTCTGGTCGGCCCTGATCGCCTTCGGCGCGGTCGGCTACTCCGTGCACTCGGCTTCCCTGTGGATCGTGCTGGTGATCATGGGGTTGAGCGCGCTCGGCCTCGTACTGCTGCTGATGCCGCGTTTCACCCCGCACGCGCCGTACTGGGCGGAACGCTTCGTACCGCCGCGCTATCGTCGTCACCGCGGCCGGGGCGGGGTGCCCGAGGCGGTGCGCTCATCGGTGGACGGGGCCCAACAGCGGCCCCTGGACACGCAGATGGGGAAGGAGGGGGACGAGGGGCAGGAGCGCACACCGGTCGTCGTGGGAGTCTCCGGCGTCAACGGGGCGACCGCCATTGGCCCCCGTTCGCGTTTTTCGGACAGAGATAAGGCTGATTCCACGCACTGACGATTCGGTCATCGGGGGGCAATACCAGGCAAGATATTGCGTTGTCTTGCTCACACGCGCACGTTCACTCTCACGTGTGACAGCAAGCACACTTTCTTGGTAAAGACCTCATCAAATAGTTTGTGATACCGTTCACGAAGCCCGGTGACGGAGTTGAAGGACCTGAGTACCACGGTCCATCGGCCTGAGGTATCGACTCGAACCGGGCCTACGCTCGTCCATGACGACACACTGCCCACCCCCAGCAAGCGGAGCTGCCGCCATGCCGTCCAACGACGTCCGGACTCTCCTCCAAGCCGCCGTACCCACCGCTGTCGCCGGCGCTGTTGCCGCCGCCGTCAGCGGTGGCGTCGCAGGCGGCAAGGGAGCCCTGGGCGCGGCCGTTGCGGCGATCGTGGTGATCCTCTTCATGGGGATCGGACTCATGGTCCTGCAGCGGACCGCGCGGTCCCTCCCCCACCTGTTCCAGGCGATGGGGCTGATGCTGTACACGGCTCAGCTTCTCCTGTTGTTCATTTTCGTCGCCGCATTCAAGAACACCACGATGTTCAACCCGAAGGCCTTCGCGATCACGCTGGTCGCGACGACCCTCGTGTGGATCGGCGCGCAGACGCGTGCGCACATGAAGGCCAAGATCCTTTACGTCGAACCCGAATCCGGCAAGGACAAGGGTGACAAGCCCAAGAACACCGGGTCCGAGACGTGAAGGGTAGGGGCGGAATAAGTGCAAGTCCGGGACCCTGCTATCGTCCGGTTCCAACTGCGGCACTGCGGGCGCGGGCATGTGAGCTGACGCCTGCTCGATCGCGAGGCTCAATGCCTGACTGCCGCTCACACATCCGTAACACCAGTCCAGTGCCGAACCGCGGCTGCGCGCCGCGCCGACACAACGAGGTTGCCGTACCTATGCGCCACGCTGAAGGAGCCCGCGGTGAGTGCTGACCCGACACAGGTGCTCGCCTTCGAGACCGATTGCCACATCTTCTCCGGTTGTGGTTTCCCGGGTCCTGGCTTGCACTCTTTCCTGTTCGAGCCGATCTTCGGTGACGCGGACAGCAACATCTACTTCAACAAGACGATGCTGCTGGCGCTCCTCGGTACGGTCATCATCGTCGGCTTCTTCTGGGCCGCCTTCCGTAAGCCGAAGGTCGTTCCGGGCAAGCTGCAGATGGTCGCCGAGGCCGGATACGACTTCGTCCGCCGAGGCATCGTCTACGAGACGCTCGGCAAGCGCGAGGGCGAGAAGTACGTCCCGCTGATGGTCTCGATCTTCTTCTTCGTGTGGATGATGAACCTCTGGTCGATCATCCCGCTCGCCCAGTTCCCGGTGACGTCGGTCATCGCGTACCCGGCCGGCCTGGCGCTGATCGTCTACGTCCTCTGGATGAGCATCACCTTCAAGCGGCACGGCTTCGTCGGCGGCTTCAAGAACCTGACGGGCTACGACAAGTCGCTCGGCCCGGTCCTGCCGCTGGTCATGGTCATCGAGTTCTTCTCGAACGTCCTGGTCCGCCCCTTCACGCACGCGGTCCGACTCTTCGCGAACATGTTCGCGGGTCACACGCTGCTCCTGCTCTTCACCATCGCCAGCTGGTACCTGCTCAACGGCATCGGTATCGCCTACGCGGGTGTCTCGTTCGTGATGGTCATCGTGATGACGGCCTTCGAGCTCTTCATCCAGGCTGTTCAGGCGTACGTCTTCGTGCTCCTGGCGTGCAGCTTCATCCAGGGCGCTGTCGCCGAGCACCACTGATCGCGCCTCCCCTACCCCCAGTCGTCCGGTGGCCAACCCCCGCCGGTCCGTGAAAGAGAAGGAAGAACTGGCATGTCCCAGACCCTTGCCGCCGTCACCGGTTCCCTCAGCTCCATCGGTTATGGCCTGTCCGCCATCGGCCCGGGCGTCGGCGTCGGCATCATCTTCGGTAACGGCACGCAGGCTCTCGCCCGTCAGCCCGAGGCTGCCGGTCTGATCCGCGCCAACCAGATCCTCGGCTTCGCCTTCTGTGAGGCGCTCGCCCTGATCGGTCTGGTCATGCCGTTCGTCTACAGCTGACGAACCGCGACTAGTCCGTTCCGACGAAAGGCACTGATGTGAACCCCGTGGTTCAGCTCGCGGCCGAAGGCGCGGAGAATCCGCTCTTTCCGCCGATCCCTGAGCTCGTCATCGGTCTGATCGCCTTCGTCATCGTCTTCGGCTTCCTCGCCAAGAAGCTCCTCCCGAACATCAACAAGGTTCTGGAAGAGCGCCGCGAGGCCATCGAAGGCGGTATCGAGAAGGCCGATGCGGCCCAGACCGAGGCCCAGAGCGTTCTTGAGCAGTACAAGGCTCAGCTCGCCGAGGCTCGTCACGAGGCCGCGCGCCTGCGCCAGGAGGCGCAGGAGCAGGGCGCCGTGATCCTGCAGGAGATGCGGGCGGAAGGCCAGCGGCAGCGCGAGGAGATCATCGCTGCCGGCCACGCCCAGATCGAGGCCGACCGCAAGGCCGCCGCCTCCGCGCTGCGTCAGGACGTGGGCAAGCTCGCCACCGACCTGGCCGGCAAGCTCGTCGGCGAGTCCCTCGAGGACCACGCCCGGCAGAGCGGCACCGTCGACCGTTTCCTCGACGAGCTCGAGGCGAAGGCCGAGGCTGTCCGATGAACGGCGCGAGCCGCGAGGCACTGGCTGCCGCACGTGAGCGTCTCGACGCGCTGACCGACCACACGTCGGTCGACGCGGCGAAGCTCGCCGAGGAGCTGGCCGCCGTCACGGCGCTGCTCCAGCGCGAGGTCTCCCTGCGACGGGTCCTGACCGACCCGTCGCAGCCCGGCGAGGCCAAGGCCGAGCTGGCCGGACGACTGCTGCGCGGCCAGGTGGGCGGCGAGACCGTCGACCTGATCTCCGGCATGGTCCGCTCCCGCTGGTCGCAGTCGCGTGACCTGGTCGACTCGGTCGAGGAACTGGCGAACACCGCGGACCTCACCGCCGCCCAGCGCAGCGGAGACCTCGACGACGTCGAGGACGAGCTGTTCCGGTTCGGCCGGATCGTGGCTTCCGACAAGGAGCTGCGCGCCGCGCTCACCAGCCGGTCCGCTTCCTCCGCCGCCAAGGGCGAGCTGCTGCGCAGCCTGCTCGGCGGCAAGGCGCGGCCCGCCACCGAGCGCGTCGTCGTGCGGCTTGTCACCCAGCCGCGTGGACGTAGCCTTGAAGCGGGACTCGAGTCCCTCTCCAAGCTTGCCGCGGAGCGCCGGGACCGGATGGTCGCGGTGGTCACTTCGGCAGTGCCGCTGAGCGATCAGCAGAAGCAGCGTCTCGGCGCCGCACTGGCGAAGATCTACGGCCGTCCGATGCACCTGAATCTCGATGTGGACCCCATGGTCCTCGGCGGGATCGCGGTGCGGGTCGGTGACGAGGTCATCAACGGCACCATCGCGGAGCGCCTCGACGAGGCGACCCGTCGCATGGCCGGCTGACGAGCACAGCGCAGCAACAGAACAGAGCAAGACCAGCGGCCCGGTTGGGCCGTGCAGAAATTGCAGAAGATTCCTGGGGGTCGGCCCCCAGACCCCCTTAAGAAACTTCGGGCCCAACAAGGAGAGCAGGGAACCCAGATGGCGGAGCTCACGATCCGGCCGGAGGAGATCCGGGACGCGCTGGAGAACTTTGTCCAGGCGTACAAGCCGGACGCGGCCTCGCGCGAGGAGGTCGGTACGGTCAGCGTTGCCGGCGACGGCATCGCGAAGGTCGAGGGTCTTCCCTCGGCCATGGCGAACGAGCTGCTGAAGTTCGAGGACGGCACCCTCGGTCTCGCCCTCAACCTCGAGGAGCGCGAGATCGGTGCGATCGTCCTCGGCGAGTTCAGCGGCATCGAAGAGGGCCAGCCGGTGCAGCGCACCGGTGAGGTGCTCTCCGTCGGCGTCGGCGAGGGCTACCTCGGCCGCGTCGTCGACCCGCTCGGCAACCCGATCGACGGTCTCGGCGAGATCGCGACCGACAGCCGCCGCGCCCTCGAGCTGCAGGCCCCTGGCGTCATGGTCCGTAAGTCGGTGCACGAGCCGATGCAGACCGGCTACAAGGCAGTCGACGCCATGGTGCCGATCGGCCGCGGCCAGCGTCAGCTGATCATTGGTGACCGTCAGACGGGTAAGACCGCTCTGGCCGTCGACACGATCATCAACCAGCGCGACAACTGGCGCTCGGGTGACGTGAACAAGCAGGTGCGCTGCATCTACGTCGCCATCGGTCAGAAGGGTTCCACCATCGCCTCCGTGCGTGGTGCCCTGGAAGAGGCCGGCGCGCTCGAGTACACGACCATCGTCGCCGCCCCGGCGTCCGACCCGGCCGGCTTCAAGTACCTGGCGCCGTACACCGGTTCGGCCATCGGTCAGCACTGGATGTACCAGGGCAAGCACGTCCTGATCATCTTCGACGACCTCTCGAAGCAGGCCGACGCCTACCGCGCCGTGTCGCTTCTGCTGCGCCGTCCGCCGGGCCGCGAGGCCTACCCGGGCGACGTCTTCTACCTCCACTCGCGTCTGCTGGAGCGCTGCGCGAAGCTCTCCGACGAGATGGGCGCCGGTTCGATGACGGGTCTCCCGATCGTCGAGACCAAGGCGAACGACGTGTCGGCGTTCATTCCGACCAACGTCATCTCCATCACCGACGGCCAGTGCTTCCTGGAGTCCGACCTGTTCAACGCCGGCCAGCGTCCGGCCCTGAACGTCGGTATCTCGGTCTCCCGTGTCGGTGGCTCCGCCCAGCACAAGGCCATGCGCCAGGTCTCCGGCCGACTCCGTGTCGACCTCGCCCAGTACCGCGAGCTGGAGGCGTTCGCCGCCTTCGGTTCCGACCTGGACGCGGCTTCGAAGGCGTCGCTGGAGCGCGGTAAGCGCATGGTCGAGCTGCTGAAGCAGCCGCAGTACCAGCCGTTCCCGGTCGAGGAGCAGGTCGTCTCCATCTGGGCCGGCACCAACGGCAAGATGGACGACGTCCCGGTCGAGGACATCCGTCGCTTCGAGAGCGAGCTGCTGGAGTACCTGCGCCGTGAGCGCAAGGAGCTCCTGACCAGCATCGCCGAGGGCGCCAAGATGTCCGATGACACGCTGCAGGCGATTGCCGACGCGGTCGCCGCCTTCAAGCAGCAGTTCGAGACCTCGGACGGCAAGCTCCTGGGCGAGGGCTGATCGATGGGCGCTCAGCTTCGCGTTTACAAGCGCCGCATTCGCTCCGTCACCGCCACGAAGAAGATCACCAAGGCGATGGAGATGATCGCCGCTTCGCGCATCGTCAAGGCGCAGCGCCAGGTGGCGGCGTCGACGCCGTACGCGACCGAGCTCACCCGCGCGGTGACCGCGGTCGCGACCGGCTCCACCACCAAGCACCCGCTGACCACCGAGGCCGACGCTCCGGCGCGGGCCGCGGTCCTGCTCATCACGAGCGACCGCGGTCTGGCCGGCGGTTACTCCTCCAACGCCATCAAGGCCGCGGAGCGACTGACCGAGCGGCTGCGCGGTGAGGGCAAGGAGGTCGTCACGTATGTGATCGGCCGCAAGGGTGTCGCCTACTACGGATTCCGCGAGCGCAAGATCGAGGAATCGTGGACGGGCTTCACCGACAGCCCGACGTACGCGGATGCGAAGCGGGCCGCGGCTCCGCTGATCGAAGCGGTCACCAAGGAGACCGCCGAGGGCGGCGTGGACGAGCTGCACATCGTCTTCACGGAGTTCGTGTCGATGATGACGCAGAACCCGGTGGACAACCGGATGCTGCCGCTCAGTCTCGAAGCCGCGAAGGAGGAGGACGGCAAGGGCGAGATCCTGCCGCTCTTCGACTTCGAGCCGTCGGCGGAGGACGTCCTCGACGCCCTGCTTCCGCGCTACGTCGAGAGCCGGATCTACAACGCGCTGCTGCAGGCCGCTGCTTCCGAGCACGCCGCCCGCCGCCGCGCGATGAAGTCGGCCACCGACAACGCCGGTGAGCTCATCAAGAGCCTCTCCCGGCTTGCCAATGCGGCCCGCCAGGCCGAAATCACCCAGGAAATCAGCGAGATCGTCGGCGGTGCCAGTGCGCTGGCCGACGCGACCGCGGGGAGTGACAAGTAATGACGACGACAGTTGAGACGGCCGTTGCCACGGGCCGCGTCGCCCGGGTCATCGGCCCGGTCGTCGACGTGGAGTTCCCCGTCGACGCGATGCCGGACATCTACAACGCGCTGACCGTCGAGGTGGCCGACCCGGCCGAGGACGGCAAGCTCAAGACGCTGACGCTCGAGGTCGCCCAGCACCTCGGCGACGGCGTGATCCGCGCGATCTCGATGCAGCCCACCGACGGCCTGGTCCGCCAGGCCCCGGTGACCGACACGGGCACCGGCATCACGGTCCCGGTCGGCGACATCACCAAGGGCAAGGTGTTCAACACCCTTGGCCAGATCCTGAACAAGCCCGAGGCCGAGGCCGAGGTCACCGAGCGCTGGCCGATCCACCGCAAGGCGCCCAGCTTCGACCAGCTCGAGTCCAAGACCGAGATGTTCGAGACCGGTGTCAAGGTCATCGACCTGCTCACCCCGTACGTCAAGGGTGGAAAGATCGGTCTGTTCGGTGGTGCCGGTGTCGGCAAGACCGTTCTGATCCAGGAAATGATCTACCGCGTCGCCAACAACCACGACGGTGTGTCGGTGTTCGCGGGCGTCGGTGAGCGTACCCGTGAGGGCAACGACCTCATCGAGGAGATGGCCGACTCGGGCGTCATCGACAAGACGGCGCTCGTCTTCGGTCAGATGGACGAGCCGCCGGGCACGCGTCTTCGTGTGGCGCTGGCCGGTCTGACCATGGCGGAGTACTTCCGCGATGTGCAGAAGCAGGACGTGCTCTTCTTCATCGACAACATCTTCCGGTACACCCAGGCCGGCTCCGAGGTGTCCACCCTGCTCGGCCGTATGCCGTCCGCGGTGGGTTACCAGCCGAACCTGGCCGACGAGATGGGTCTGCTGCAGGAGCGCATCACGTCGACCCGTGGTCACTCGATCACCTCGATGCAGGCGATCTACGTCCCCGCGGACGACCTGACCGACCCGGCCCCGGCCACCACCTTCGCCCACCTCGACGCGACGACGGTTCTCTCCCGTCCGATCTCCGAGAAGGGCATCTACCCGGCCGTGGACCCGCTGGACTCCACGTCCCGGATCCTGGACCCCCGTTACATCGCGCAGGACCACTACGACACCGCCATGCGGGTCAAGGGAATCCTGCAGAAGTACAAGGACCTCCAGGACATCATCGCCATTCTCGGTATGGACGAGCTCGGCGAGGAGGACAAGCTCACGGTCTTCCGCGCCCGTCGCATCGAGCGCTTCCTGTCCCAGAACACCCACGTCGCCAAGCAGTTCACCGGCGTGGACGGTTCGGACGTTCCGCTCGACGAGTCGATCGCAGCGTTCAACGCGATCGCCGACGGTGAGTACGACCACTTCCCGGAGCAGGCGTTCTTCATGTGCGGTGGCATCGAGGACCTCAAGGCCAACGCCAAGGAGCTCGGCGTCTCCTGAGCCCATGGCTCACCGAGGGGGGCGGGTGCGTCCCGTCCCCCTCACCACGCCCCGTAGAATTGACCCAACACCCGGCTCGAAGGGCCGGGTGGTGACCCGAGGAGCCACCCTTGGCTGCTGAGCTGCACGTCGAGCTGGTCGCCGCGGACCGCAGTGTCTGGTCCGGCGAGGCCAACCTGGTCGTCGCGCGCACCACGTCCGGCGACATCGGCGTCATGCCCGGTCACCAGCCGCTTCTGGGTGTGCTGGAATCGGGCCCGGTGACGATCCGTACGAGCGACGGCGCGACCGTGATCGCCGCTGTGCACGGCGGTTTCATCTCGTTCGCGGACGACAAGCTCTCGATGCTCGCGGAGATCGCGGAGCTGGCGGACGAGATCGATGTCAAGCGCGCCGAGCGTGCGCTGGAGCGTGCGAAGTCGGACACGGACGCCGCTTCCGAGCGGCGCGCCGACGTGCGACTGCGCGCGGTGGCGGTGCGCTAGCGCTCCGCGACAACGTAGCTTTAACCTCAGCCGCGGCCCGAGCTGGAGACCACTCCAGACCGTGCCGCGGCTGAGGCGATGCAGGTGCAGGTGCGGTTCTGGCGGTATCCGTTACTCGACGACGCGAGGAGGTCGGTGGAGATGTTCCTCGCGCTGTGGGTGGGCGGGCTGGTCGTCGCACTGGTCGCGGTTGGTCTCTTCGTCTTCGGTCTGCGCCGGCGGCTGATTCAGCGCTCCGGCGGGACCTTCGACTGCAGCCTGCGATGGAATGTGCCGGAGGAGCCCGATTACTCGGGCAAGGGCTGGGTGTACGGGGTCGCCCGGTACAGCGGCGACCGGATCAACTGGTTCCGGGTCTTCTCGTACGCTCTCCGCCCGCGCCGGGTCCTGGAGCGTTCCGCGATCGAGGTGATCGCCCGTCGGCTGCCCGAGGGCGAGGAGGAGCTGGCGCTCCTGTCCGACGCCGTGGTGCTCGGCTGTCTCCACCGTGAGACCCGCCTGGAGCTGGCCATGAGCGAGGACGCGCTGACCGGATTCCTCGCCTGGCTGGAGGCGGCTCCGCCCGGCCAGCGGGTCAACGTGGCATAGCCAGAGGGTCGCCGGAAGGCAGCACCTCACCTCCCGGACGAGGACGAGGTCCGGGGAGGGCGTGCGCGCCCTGACGGGCCCCGTACGGCGCCGGCCCACGAGGTCTCGTACGTCAACGCACGAAGAACCGGGGAGACGGGGGGCGGACCCGTCTCCCCGGTCGTTTTCCGGGGTGGTGCGCGCAACCGCGCGGGATCTACTTCAGACCGTTGTTGATCGCGCCGACGAGTTCACCGTTGCTGGTGTCACCGCTGAACTCCCAGAAGAACGCGCCTCCCAGGCCCTGGCCCTTCGCCCAGGTCATCTTGGACGCGATGGTGGCCGGGGTGTCGTAGCTCCACCAGTTGGTGCCGCAGTGCGCGTACGCCGTACCGGCGATCGTGCCGGTGGCGGGGCAGCTGGTCTTCAGGACCTTGTAGTCCTCGATGCCCGCCTCGTACGTACCCGGTGCGGCGCCGGTCGCGGTGCCGCCGGGCGCGTCCTGGGTGACCCCGGTCCAGCCGCGGCCGTAGAAGCCGATGCCGAGCAGCAGCTTCGAGGCGGGGACGCCCTGGGCCTTCAGCTTGGCGATGGCGTCGGCGGAGTTGAAGCCGGCCTGCGGGATGCCGTTGTAGGAGGTGAGCGGGGAGTGCGGGGCGGTCGGGCCCTTCGCCTCCCAGGCGCCGAAGAAGTCGTACGTCATCACGTTGTACCAGTCCAGCGACTGGGCGGCGCCCGCGTAGTCGGCGGCGTCGATCTTGCCGCCGGTGGAGGCGTCGGCGGTGATGGCGGCCGTCACCAGGTTCTTGGTTCCGAACTTCGCGCGCAGGGCCGAGGTGATGCCCTTCAGCGCTGCCGGGCCGCTGGTGTCGCAGGTCAGACCGCAGGCGTTGGGGTACTCCCAGTCGATGTCGATGCCGTCGAAGACATCGGCCCAGCGGGGGTCCTCCACCAGGTTGTAGCAGGACTCGGCGAAGGCGGCCGGGTTCTTCGCCGCCTCGCCGAAGCCGCCGGACCAGGTCCAGCCGCCGAAGGACCACAGGACCTTGATGTTCGGGTACTTCGCCTTGAGCTTGCGCAGCTGGTTGAAGCTGCCGCGGAGCGGCTGGTCCCAGGTATCGGCGACGCCGTCGACGGACTTGTCGGCGGTGTACGCCATGTCGTAGTCGGCGTAGGAGTCACCGATCGCGCACTTGCCGCCGGTCACGTTGCCGAAGGCGTAGTTGATGTGCGTGATCTTCGCGGCGGAACCCGAGGTGTCCAGGTTCTTGACGTGGTAGTTCCGGCCGTAGACGCCCCAGTCGGTGAAGTAACCGAGGTTGACCTTGCCGCCGGTGCCGGGGTCGGGGTTGCCGCCGCCACCGGTGGTGTGGACCTTGACCGCGCCGCTGACCGGACCGGTCTGGCCGGCGGTGTCACGGGCCTGCACGGTGTATGAGTAGTCGGTTCCGGCCTTGAGGCCGGAGTCGGTGTACGTCGTACCGGTGACCGTCGAGACGACGGCGCCGTCGCGCAGGACGTCGTAGTTCTTGATGCCGTTGTCGTCGGTCGCGGCGGTCCAGCCGAGCTTCACCGAGGTGTCGGTGACGGCGCTCGCGGTGGGGGTGCCGGGCGCCGAGGGGGCGTTGTCACCGGGGACGCTGCCGCCGTCGCAGGAGGCGCCGTTCAGCTTGCAGCCGGTGGGGGCGCCGGAGCCGGTGCCGTTGAAGCCGAACGAGACGCTGGCGCCCGGCGCGACCGAGCCGTTCCAGCCGACGTTCTTGGCGGTCCAGTGGGTTCCGGAGCTGGTGACGGTGGCGTCCCAGGCGGAGCCCACCGCGGTGCCCGAGGGGAAGTCCCACTCGATGGTCCAGGAGGAGAGGGCGGTGGTGCCGGTGTTCTTCACCGTCCACTGTCCCTCGAAGCCAGTGCCCCAGTCGGACTTCTTGAGGTACGTGGCGGTTGCCGAGGTGGCGGCTTCGGCGGGGGAGGCCAGGCCGACCATCGCGGCGAGCGGAAGAAGCAGCGCGGTGAGTCCCGCGACCGCTCTGGCTCTGGTGGCTCTTCCGGTCCCGAGTCTGAATCGGGTCCGGCGTAGGGGGGTTTCAGTGCTCAACGGTGCTCCTCGGGTGAGGTCCGGACAAACGGGGGTGGTCCGTGGACTGCAAACCCTGCGCCGCCCTGAGCACGCCTTGTCATGGCGCACTCACCGCAGTGTGCTCGGTGAGATTAGGAAGGTCTGGACCAATCGTCAAGAGGTCCAGACCAAAGATCGTGGTCAGAGGGGGGCGGTCCGACCCCGCGACACCGTCTCCGGCATTGCCGCACCCCTCGGAACTCAGATGCCCAACTCCTGGGCCAGTACGGCCGCCTGGACCCGGCTGCGCAGCTCCAGCTTGCCCAGCAGTCGGCTGACATGCGTCTTCACCGTCGCCTCGGCCATCGAGAGCCGGACCGCGATCTCGGCATTCGACAGTCCCGCGCCGAGACAGCCGAGCACCTCCCGCTCCCGCCGGGTGAGGGCGTCGAGGGCCGCCGGATCGGGTGCGTTCGCCACCCGTACGGGGGTGGTCCCGGCGAACTCCGCGATCAGACGGCGTGTCACGGCCGGGGCGATCAGCCCCTCGCCGCGCGCCACGGTGCGTACCGCTTCGAGCAGATCGCGCGCTTCGGTGTCCTTCAGCAGGAAGCCCGCCGCCCCCGCCCGCAGCGCCCCGAAGACGTACTCGTCCAGATCGAACGTCGTCAGCACCAGCACGTCCGCGAGTTGCTCCGCCACCACCTGCCCGGTCGCCGCCACCCCGTCCAGGCGCGGCATCGACACATCCATCAGCACCACGTCCGGGCGCAGTTCGCGGGCCAGACGCACCGCCTCCTCGCCGTCCCCGGCCTCGCCGACGACGTCGATGTCCGATGCGCTGCGCAGAATGAGCACCAGCCCGGCCCGGACGGCCGACTGGTCCTCGGCGACCACGACCCGAATCGTCATGTTTCCAACATCCCTTCCTCCGCAGGCAGTTCGGCCCGCACCCGCCAGGTCTCCGTGCCGCCGCCGGGGCCTGCCGGACCCGCCTCGATCGCGCCGCCCAGCAGCGCCACCCGCTCCCGCATCCCCACCAGGCCGGCCCCCGATCCGGGTGCGCGCGGCCCGGTGCGGTCCCCGAGCACGCTGCTGACCTCCACGGTGAGCAGCGCCCCGTCCCGGCCCAGACGCACCACGACCGGGCCGGGCGCGGCGTGCTTGAGCGCGTTGGTCAGGGACTCCTGGACGATCCGGTACGCCGCCA
Organism: Streptomyces sp. NPDC014727; assembly: GCF_043083485.1. Taxonomy (NCBI): domain Bacteria; kingdom Bacillati; phylum Actinomycetota; class Actinomycetes; order Kitasatosporales; family Streptomycetaceae; genus Streptomyces; species Streptomyces sp. NPDC014727. The sequence continues at coordinate 163,022 of NZ_JBIBYR010000010.1, forward strand.
GCTCGACCGGCGCGGGCAGCGGTCCCCGCTCGCCACGGGTGTCCTCGAAGGTGCAGGTCAGTCCGCTCGACGCGGCGTTCGTGCGGGTCTGCTCGACCAGTGCGTCCAGCGAGGCGAGCGTCGGCGAGGCGCTCGGTTCGCCGGCCGCGCCACCGGTGCGCAGCAGTCCGATCAGCCGGCGCATCTCGGCGAGCCCGTCGACGCTGTTCTCCCGGATCACCCCGAGCGCTTCGCGCGAGGTCTCCGGCTCGTCGATGGAGAGCGCGGCGGTGGAGTGGATGGCGATGGCGGAGAGATGGTTGGCCACCATGTCGTGCAATTCGCGGGCCATCCGGGCGCGTTCGGCGGTCACCGCCTGGGTGCGGTCCATCTCGGCCAGCAGCGCGGTCTGGTCGGCGCGCAACCGGGCGGCCTCGGCGGCGTCCCGGTGGTTGCGGACGCTGACCCCGGTGATGGCGGGCAGGAACGAGACCATGCCGGTGACGACCCCGATGAGCAGTGCCTGGGGATCGCGGAACCACGCCAGGAATCCGATGGTGACCGCGACCGTGATCAGGATCGTGGTCACCGGAATACGGCGTGCGGCGGACGGAGTCCCGTACAGCACGGCCGCGTACATGAGGTCGGTGAACATCATCACCGTCGCCAGGTTCCCGATCGTGAACTGGTCCGCGACCAGTGCGAGCGTACCGACGACCAGTGCCGCCTGCGGAGCGGTTCTGCGTACCAGTTCGAGGCCCGAGACGACGGCGAGCGGCAGCAGGGAGACCCAGGGCGCGACGAAGGCCCGGTCGCCCTGCGTGTGCAGCCCGAGCAGCCACAGGAACAGGCCACCGAACAGACCGATGGCGGCGATGAGCACGTCGTGGCGGTGCGGGCGGGCGAGGGAGAGCACCCTCCCATCCAACACGGCGGCCCGGCCCCGGACCTCCCTATGGGGGGTGAGGTGTGAGTACATCGAAGGATGCAGTCGCGGTTCGTCACTGGTGACGACGATTCCGGGCGCCCCGGCCGGAAGGCTGGAGGGGACGGGAAGGAGAAGTGCCGTGATCGTCACGCTGATCGTGCTCTGTGAAGTCGGCTTCTGGGTGTTGCTGGCCGTGGGGCTCGCGCTGCGGTACCCGGCGAGGAAACCGCGACTGGGCGCGGCCGTGCTGCTGTGCGAGCCGCTGCTGGAGGTCGTGCTGCTGGTGGTGACGGCCATCGACCTGAAGAACGGGGCGGAGCCCGACTGGAAGCACGGACTCGCCGCGGTCTACATCGGCTTCACGGTAGGGCTCGGCCACTCCACGATCCGCTGGGTCGACGCCCGGGTCGCCCACCGCTTCGCGGGCGGTCCGCCGCCGGTGAAGCCGCCGAAGTACGGGATGGAGCGGGCGGCGCACGAGTGGCGGACCGCGGCGCGCTGGACGGTCGCGGCGGTGGTGGCGCTGGCGCTGCTGCAGGCGGCGATCTGGTACGTGGGCGGGGACGGGGACGTGTCGTCGCTTCAGGCGTGGCAGCAGAAGATGCTGTTTGTGATCGGGCTCAATGTGGTGATCGCGGGGAGCTACACGCTGTTCCCGAAACGGGAGGGCGCGCGTCGCTGAACGGCCGGACGGGCTCTGTGGACCAGGCCCGTCCGGCGTCTTCTGCACGCATGGCTACCGCTCGCCGCCCGGTACCCACAGCACGTCGCCGACCTCCTTGTTCGCCGTCCTCGCGAGGATGAACAGCAGGTCGGAGAGCCGGTTGAGGTACGTCGCCGTCAGCGCGTTCATCACCTCGCCGTGCACCTCCAGCGCCGCCCAGGTGGACCGCTCCGCGCGCCGGACCACGGTGCACGCCTGGTGCAACAGTGCCGCCCCCGGCGTACCGCCCGGCAGGATGAAGCTGCGCAGCTTCTCCAGCTCCTCCAGGAAGTGGTCGCAGTCCGCCTCCAGCTTGTCGACGTAACTCTGCTCGACCCGCAGCGGCGGGTACTGGGGGTTCTCGACGACCGGGGTCGACAGATCGGCGCCCACGTCGAACAGGTCGTTCTGCACACGGACGAGGACCTTCACGACGTCCTCGGGGAGTTGCCCGAGCGCGATCGCCGTACCGATGACGGCGTTGGCCTCGTTGGTGTCGGCGTACGCCGAGATCCGCAGATCGGTCTTGGCGGTCCGGCTCATGTCGCCGAGGGCGGTGGTGCCCTGATCGCCGGTGCGGGTGTAGATACGTGTCAGGTTGACCATGCGACCAGCCTAGGCTCTCTCGTTCGGATCGAGCCCGGCGTGATCCGAACGAGAGGCCTGGTCACACCCCGGCGCGGCGGAAGACGCGTGTGCCGACCGTGACGGCGAGTGCCGCGAAGCCGAGCGCCACCAGGACGCCGTACAGCATGTGCGCGGTGGCGTACGAGCCCACGTACGCGTCCCGTACCGCGTCCACGAGGTAGCGGAATGGGGTGAGGTGGGAGAGCACGTCCAGCCAGCCGGGGCCCAGCGTCATCGGCAGCATCAGACCGGAGAGCAGCATGGCCGGCATGGTGACCGAGTTGATCACCGGTCCGAACTCCTGCGGCGTACGGACCTTCATGGCCAGGGCGTACGACAGAGAGGCCAGCGAGACCGTCAGCAGTCCGACGAACGCGAAGCCGATCAGCACCCCCCACAGCGGGGCGCGCAACCCCATGACCAGGGCGGCGAGGACCAGCAGCACCGCCTGGAACATGAACAGCAGCGTATCCCGCAGGACCCGGCCCAGCAGCAGAGCGGTCCGGCTGAGCGGGGTCACCCGCATCCGCTCCACAACCCCGTTCGAGTTGTCGATGATGACGGCGAACCCGGCGAACGACGCGCCGAACAGGCCTAGTTGGAGCAGCAGTCCGGGGACCAGGATCTGCCAGGAGTCACCGGCCGGACCGAGCGGCAGTCCGGTGAGCAGCGGGCCGAAGAAGAGCAGGTACAGCAGAGGCATGAGGATGCCGAAGAGGATCTGGAACCTGGAGCGCAGGGTCTGCCGGGCGTATCGGCCGAAGACGAGCGCGGTGTCGTGGAGAAGCATCGGATTCCTCCGGAACGGCCGTTCTAGACGGCGACGGGAGCGGCATCGGCGGGCACGGCCGAGCGCCCTGTGATCGCGAGGAAGGCGTCCTGGAGCGAGGCGTCGGCCGAGCCCGCGTACCGGGTCTTCAGGGCGGCGGGTGTGCCCTCCGCGGCCACTTGGCCGTCGTCGACCACGACCAGCCGGTCGGCGAGTGCGTCCGCCTCGTCGAGGTAGTGGGTGGTGAGCACGACGGTCGTGCCGGATTCGTCGCGCAGTCGGCGGACCAGCGCCCACAGATCGGCGCGGCTGCCCGGGTCGAGTCCGGTGGTCGGCTCGTCGAGGAAGAGCACGGCGGGGTGGTGGGTGAGGCCCATCGCGATGTCGAGCCGCCGCCGCTGGCCCCCGGAGAGCGAGGCCGTCTTCCGGTCGAGCAGCTCCGTCAGGCCCAGGCCGTCGGCGAGTTCTCCCGCGCGGGCCACCGCGGCGGACTTGCCGAGCCGGTACATCCGGCCCTGGCTGACCAGCTCCTCCCGCACGCTGACGTGGGGATCGACGCCGCCGGACTGGGCGACGTAGCCGCACTTCTCCCGTACGCCCGCCGGATCCGTGAGCAGGTCGCAGCCGGCGACGGTGGCCGCGCCGCCGGTGGGGGCGAGCAGCGTGGTGAGCATGCGCAGGGTGGTGGTCTTGCCCGCTCCGTTGGGACCGAGGAGGCCGACGATCTCGCCACTCGCGACCTTCAGATCGATGGAGCGTACGGCCGTCACCGGGCCGCTCCTGGTGTCGAAGGTCCGGGCGAGGCCGGCCGTGCTGATGATTGGCATAGCGACTACAAAAACAGAGTCACTGAAAAAAGGCAATAACTCCAAATATTCATGGACCCCATGAGAGCCCTACGATGGGCCCATGGCTGAGGGACTCAGGGAGCGCAAGAAACGCCAGACCAGGCAGCACCTCTCGGACGTGGCGACCGGACTCTTCCTGGAGCGGGGCTTCGATGCGGTCACGATCGCCGAGATCGCCCGCGCCGCCGACGTCTCGGTGAACACGGTCTACAACTACTTCCCGACCAAGGAGGACCTCTTCCTGGACCGCAGTCGCGGCATCGTCGACCGCCTCTCCCGCTACGTCCGGGGCCGCGACAAGGGCGAGTCCGCGGCCGACGCCGTCCTGCGCGAACTGCGCATCCAGGTGGAGGGCGTGTCGCCCACCGTCGGTCTGATGGAGGGGTACGCACACTTCGCGCGGGTCGTCGAGGGTGCCGACGGTCTCAAGGCCCGCCTCTGGCACGTGCAGCAGGAGGCCCTGCTGCATCTGGAGACGACGCTCCAGGAGGAATCCGGAGCCGAGGCCGACGACCCGGCCCCGATCCTGGTGGCCGGTCAGCTCTCCTGGGTGCAGAGCACGCTCATGGGGTACATCGGCCGTGAGATGGCCGCGGGCCGCCGAGCCGCCGAGGTGTCCCGCGACGCGCTCGTCCTGCTCGACGAGATCGAGGACCTCCTCGGCGAGAAGGTCCTCAACTACGCCCGGCGCGCCGCCGGATGACGCATGCCGGTGTGATGTCCGTCATGTGAGACGTGACGCGCATCTCTTCACGACCACAGGGCCGCTCATGGGTACTAATCTCCGCCGGAGAGGATGCGAACAACCATCAGGACCGGGCCGTGCAGGGACCAGCTGCAGGGGCGAACAGAAACCAAGAGGTGCACACGTGGCCAGGAAGCTCGCCGTCATCGGAGCCGGACTCATGGGATCCGGCATCGCGCAGGTCTCCGCCCAGGCGGGCTGGGACGTCGTGCTGCGGGACGTCACCGACGAGGCCCTGACCCGTGGTCGTGACGGCATCAAGACCTCGTACGACAAGTTCGTCTCCAAGGGGAAGTTGGAGGCGGCCGACGCCGACGCCGCGCTGGCCCGCATCACCACCACCACCGACCTCGACGCGGTCGCCGACGCGGATGTCGTCGTCGAGGCCGTCTTCGAGAAGCTGGAGGTGAAGCACGACATCTTCCGGGCCCTCGACAAGATCGTCCGGGACGACACCGTCCTCGCGTCCAACACCTCCGCCATCCCGATCACCAAGATCGCGGCCGTGACGGAGCGTCCCGAGCGCGTCGTCGGTGTGCACTTCTTCTCGCCGGTCCCGATGATGCAGCTCTGCGAACTCGTCCGCGGCTACAAGACCAGCGACGAAACCCTCGCCACCGCACGGGAGTTCGCCGAGTCCGTCGGCAAGACCTGCATCGTCGTCAACCGCGACGTGGCCGGCTTCGTCACCACCCGGCTGATCTCGGCGCTCGTCGTCGAGGCCGCCAAGCTGTACGAGTCGGGCGTCGCCTCGGCCGAGGACATCGACATCGCGTGCAAGCTGGGCTTCGGCCACGCCATGGGGCCCCTCGCCACGGCGGACCTGACCGGCGTCGACATCCTGCTGCACGCCACGAGCAACATCTACACCGAGTCGCAGGACGAGAAGTTCGCCGCCCCGGAGCTGATGCGCCGGATGGTGGACGCAGGTGACATCGGCCGCAAGAGCGGGCAGGGCTTCTACACGTACTGATCGTTTTCGGTCCTCCGGTTGCCCGATCCGCCGTCGGTCGGGCCCGGAGGTCCGGGGGGCGTCTTTCGGATTCGGCGGGCCCGTTCGGGTCCTTGCCGGTCTTGGTCACTCCACGGAGTGAATTCGGTATCGGTTCGCTTACAGACGGCAACTTCCCTGTCTCCATCACAGTCAGTTGTGGGAGAGACAGAACAGACGGACGAACCTTTCTACGGAGTATTCCCGGGGAGCGCATATGCACATCAGGGGCGACCACGTCGAGCTGGTCGTCGGGGGCCGCCTCGACGTCCGAAGCGCGGCGGACGCCCGTACGGCCCTGCACTCGGCCCTCGACGACGGAGTCGGCGACCTGGTGCTCGACCTGACCGAGCTGGATTCCTGGGACGCCACCGGGCTCGGCGTCATCATGGGCGCGCACCGCCGGGCCGGACGGGCCGGGCGGCGACTGGTGCTCCGCGGTGTCCCGCCGCAGATGCAGCGCCTGCTCGTGGCGACCCGGCTGCACCGCATCCTGGCGATCGAGGGCGGAATCGCGGCGGACTGCCTGCCGCGCGTCTGAGGCACTGCCCGACCCGGCCCGGCGGACCGGCCCCGGCCGTACGGTCGGCCGAAGGTGCACATTCCGCACGAGAAAGTGCGCTTCGGGCGGCATGGCCCCCCGACTGTGCGCGGAGACGGTACGACCGTCTAGGGTTCGGCCGTCCGCCGATTGACGGGAACCCACCGGGCGGACACCGGACCGGAGGCGACAGCGGGGCGTGCGAGGCCGGAAGGGGCAATCGTGCGCGACGCGTCTGGGGGCTTTGGTGATGGACCCGACACATCGGGGGCCGGAAGAGTACGGCCGGGACAACGACGGCCTCGGCAAGGAGGCCGACCGGCGACGACCGTCCGGCGATCCTTCCCCGAGCTCTCCGCTCCGACCGAGCAGGGGAGGCCCCATGAGTCCGGATTTCGGTCAGCAGACGCCGCAACAGGCACGGGTCGTCCGGCTCATATCGGGTGCCCACCTCCTCACCGTCAACCCGGTCGACGGCAGCGAGGTCGAGCTGTGCCCGCCGGGGGAGGAGCCCGAGCCCCCGGCCCGGCGCACCGCTGCCCAGCGCGCCGAGCGCGAACGCGCCACCGCACCGCCCGTGCCGCCGGGGCCGCCCGCCCCCCGACTGCCGCTCCTCGAACGCGCCGAGGAACGCGAACGGCTCGTGCGCCTGCTGGCCCGCGGCCGCTCGGTACGGCTCACCGGACCGGCCGGATCCGGCCGTACGACGCTGCTGAACGCCGTCGCCGACGACTGCGCGGACCTCGCGCCCGACGGAGTCGTACGGCTCTCCGGCTACAAGCGGACCGTCACCGACCTGCTCTACGGGCTCTACGAAGCCGTCCATGACGCACCGCTGCACCGGCCCGACCGCGCCGGTCTCCTCGAAGGGGTCCGGCGCATCGGCGCCGTCGTCGTACTCGACGACCTGGAGGTCGGCGGAGCCGCCCTGGAAGAGCTGCTCGACGCCACACCGGAGTGCGCGTTCCTGTTCGCGACGGATCCGGATGTCGCCGCTCCCACCGCCGACTCGTACCTCGAAGAGGTCTTCCTCGCGGGCCTGGGCCGCGGCTCCTCGATCGAGCTGCTGGAACGGGTCGTCGAGCGTCCGCTCACCGACGAGGAGGCGAACTGGGCGGGAGACCTCTGGTTCGAGTCCGAGGGGCTGCCGCTGCGCTTCGTCCAGGCCGGCGCCCTGCTGCGCCAGCGCGACATGCTGCGCACCGACCCGGAGGCGTACGAGGGTCTTGACGGCCGGAGCACCGACGTGCCCTTCGGGCACGACGAGGCCGTCGACGGCGTCCACATCCCGCTGCCCGGCCTCGGCGAGGGCGCGGCTCCCGCCGCGCTGCTCGCCTCACGGCTGAGCGGCCCCGCCCGCGACACCCTGCGCTTCGCGGTCGCACTCGGTGGCGAGGTGCCGCACCAGGCACATCTGCCGGCGCTCGTGGGGGACACCCACGCCGACGCCGCGCTCGGCGAACTGGCCGGCTGCGGGCTGCTCTCCCCGGCCGGCCCGCGCTACCGGCTGGCCGCCGGAGTCGTCGCCCAGCTGGAGGCCGCCGGATACGGAGCGGACAGCACCGACCGGGCGCGGACGGCGGCCCAGCATTACGCCTGGTGGGCCGGCCACCCCTCGGTCACCCCCGCACGGGCGACCGCCGAGGCCGACGCCGTCATCGCGGCCATGACGCGGCTCGTCCCCGGCGACGGGACGGGACAGACCAGCGCGGCCGTGCTGCTGGCCCGCAGCGCGTCCCCGGCCTTCGCGGCAGGACTGCACTGGGGCGCCTGGGAGAGGGCGCTGAGGATCGGTCAGGAGGCGGCCAGGATCGCCGGTGAGGTCGCCGAAGAGGCGTACTTCCACCACGAGTTGGGTGTCCTGGCGCTCTGCGACGGCAACCCGGACCGGGCCAGGGCGGAGCTGGAGACATCGATCAGCATGCGCGGGGTGCTCGCCGACAAGTCGGGCGCGGTGGCCGGACGACGCGCGCTCGCGCTGGTCGCCGACCTCTCAGGCGGCCCGCTGCCCGGCGGCCGTACCCCGGGCGTCGAGGACACACCGGTCGCGCCGTACGAAGTGACCGTGCCGCCCGTCGCCGGTCCCGCGACGGCCGTGACCCAGGCGTTGTCACGGCCGTACGAGGACGTCACCACGGTGATGTCCCGGCAGAGCGCCCCTGCGGCCCCCGGGGGCGCGCGGCGCGGACGGTTCGCGGCGCTGCGCGGGGCCCGACGCAATCTGGCCGCGGCGGGCGCGGGCGTGCTCCTCGTCGGTGTGCTCGGCACGGTGGTGGCGCTGGGGATGACGGGCGACCGTGACACCCCGGGGAATCCCCGTGTCACGACCGAGGAATCGGTGGGCCGGGACGACACGGGGAACGAAGCCCCGGCCGACAGCTCCACGGACGGCCCGGCCCCCGCGGACGCGGCGACCGGTGACAGCGTGGGGACGCCGGGCCCCTCGGAGGGTCGGACCACACCGAGCGGGAGCGCCACGCCGTCCACGGAACCGACGGGGCCGGACGAGACCCCGTCCTCGTCCACTCCGTCCAGCGGCAAGCCGTCGTCGGGCAAGCCGACCAGGTCGTCCGGCCCGACGAAGTCGCCCACGCCGACGAAGCCGGGCAACCCCAGCCCGAGCCCGTCGGACCCCGACTCCCCGGATCCGACGGAATCGGTCAGCGAGCCCCCGCCGACTTCGCCGGACACCTCCGACTCGGCGAGCGGGCCCGCCGCCTCGTCCCCGGCGGCGGGCACGGACAGCGGTCCGACGGCGGCCTGAACCGCCCCCGGAAACGCCGGACGCCGGACGGGCCACGCCCGTCCGGCGTCGACAGGGGCCGGAAGGTCAGAACAGGCGCAGCTTGTCGTCCTCGATGCCGCGCAACGCGTCGTAGTCGAGCACCACACAGCCGATCCCGCGATCCGTCGCCAGCACCCGGGCCTGCGGCTTGATCTCCTGCGCCGCGAAGATGCCCTTCACAGGGGCGAGATGGGGATCGCGGTTGAGCAGTTCCAGATAGCGGGTCAGCTGCTCCACGCCGTCGATGTCGCCGCGCCGCTTCAGTTCCACGGCCACGGTCTGCCCGTCGGAGTCCCGGCACAGGATGTCGACCGGTCCGATGGCGGTGAAGTACTCGCGGCGGATCAGGGTGTAGCCCTCGCCGAGTGTCTCGATCCGGTCAGCGAGGAGTTCCTGCAGATGCGCCTCGACCCCGTCCTTGATCAGACCCGGGTCGACGCCCAGCTCATGGGACGAGTCATGGAGGATCTCCTCCATCGTGATGATCAGTTTCTCGCCCGCCTTGTTCACCACGGTCCACACACCGGCGGTGTCGTCCGCGCCCTCCTTGAGCGTGCAGGGCGGTGACATCCAGTTGAGCGGTTTGTACGCCCTGTCGTCGGCGTGGATCGAAACGCTCCCGTCCGCCTTCACCAGGATCAGACGGGGAGCGGAGGGCAGGTGGGCCGTGAGCCGGCCGGCGTAGTCCACGGAGCAGCGGGCGATGACGAGACGCATGGTCGGCAACGCTACTCGACGACGGGGGCTCCACGCGATTCTTCCTCCGTCGCCCGCCACCGCCACCGGACCGGGGCGTTCCGGGCTTGCCCCTCTTTGCTCCCCTTCGTTATTGGCCGGTTGTGTTCCCAATCTCCTGGTGCGGCCAGGACTGCGCCCTTACCGTGTAAGCGGGAGGTCGCCGTGCGTGCACGCTGCGTCGCCGTCCTCCTTCCCTGCCCGTAAGGCCCCGGCCCACCGTCGGGGTCGCGAGAGGAGAACCCATGTCGCTCGACGTCTCACCGGCGCTGTTGGAACAGGCCGAGCGAGGCGAGGTCGACGAAGCCGACTTCGTCGACTGCGTCCGGACCTCCCTGCCCTACGCATGGGAGATGATCAGCTCTCTGGTGGCTCAGCTGAAGGTCGACGGCGGAGAGTTCGCCGACAACCAGACGCCGCCGCCGGACGAGCAGGCACGTGGTCAGCTGCTGCGCGCGCTCGCGAGTGATGCGATACGCGGCGCGCTGCAGCGGCACTTCGGGGTGCGCCTGGCATTCCAGAACTGCCACCGCGTCGCGGTGTTCCCGCTGGACGCCTCGGTCGACGAGCGTCTGGCCCGTTTCACCTCGGTGAGGGGCCAGTTGCTCAACCAGTCGCCCGAACTTCGGGACTGCTAGGCCGTGTCGTCCTAGGGGGCGTTCCCGCGCCTGTCCGGCGGATCAGGGTCGGACAGGGCGCGGCGTCCCGCGCGATGCCCCGCGCGATGCCGGAACGTCCCGGACGGACCCACCCCTGCTCGAACGAGGTCGTGAGTTCGGGCAGGGTGCCGTTCGGATGTTCCGGCAGCGCCGCGAGATGCCGTGCCGGGCGTCGCGCCCCCGGCCGTGAGCCGCCGGACACGCGCTGAACGCTTCTGCCGCTGTTTTGGGCCGTCGGAGGTGCGAGCGGCTCCGGGGCGGCAGCCCCCCCCCGTACCCCTGACGAGTTCTCATGTGAGCAGTGGCAGTACTTCGGTGCCCAGCCGCGCTACGTTCTCCTCCGTGGCCGCCAGATCTCCCGAACCCTCCGTCAGGAGCGCGAAGCGGGTGATGCCCGTCCGCTCGGCCGTGGCGGCGAGCCGGTCGGCCGCCAGCCGGGGCGGGCCCACCGGATGAAGGCCGCAGAGCAACTCCGTATAGGCGACCGGGTCCCGCATCACCCGGTGCCGGCCGTCGACCGTCACATGGGCGTCCAGACCCTGCCGCAGCCAGCCGGGCATCGCCTTCACGAGCGTCTCCACGGCGTCCTCGGAACGGTCGGCGATCTGGGCCACCCCCGCGGACACATGTCCGGCCTCGCGGACGCTCTCGGGCGAACGGCCCGCGGCGAGAGCCGCGGAGCGCCACAGAGCGACCATCTCGGCCTTCTCCTCGTCACCGCAGTGCATCCCGAGCAGCATCGGCAGACCGTTCTCCGCGGCGAGCCGTACCGTCTTCGGGGAGGTGCACGCGACGACGACCTCGGGGCCGCCGGGGCTTTCGCCGCCGTCCCGATCGAGCAGTTCGTCGGCCCGGGGGACCACCGCCACCTCGCGGAAGCCGTAGCGCTCGCCGTTGCCCGCGACCCGTGCTTCGCTCAGCCAGTCCAGCAACAGCTCCAGGGCCTCCGGGAAGCCCTTCTCGTACGCCTCCAGGCCTCCTCCGAACACCTCCAGGTCCACCCAGGGGCCGCCCCGTCCGACGCCGAGCGTGAATCTGCCGCCGCTGGTGAGATGGAGCAGCGCGGCCTGTTCGCCCAGCGCGACCGGGTGCTGGGTCGGCAGCACGCTCACCGCCGTGCCCACCCGGATCCTCCGGGTGCGGCCGAGCAGCAGCGCGGCCAGTGTGACGGCGGACGGACAGACCCCGTACGGCACGAAATGATGTTCTGCCAGCCAGACCGAGTCGAGGCCGGATTCCTCCGCGACCTCGGTGGACCGGATCGCGCGATGCAGCGCTTCTCCCGGTCCCTGCCCCGGAAACTGGGCTGCCAGTACGAACGTTCCCACACGCATGGCCAATTGCCTCCTTACGGCCGACGCGGCTCTCCCTACTGGCAACAACGGCTGACACGTGCCAAAGGCACGGTCCGGTGGCAGGTTGTTGCGATTTTCCGGTAACCCACTCCCGTCGGGAAGCCGCCCCGGACGGAACGGGACGCCCGCATCGGCCAAATGGCCCTACGCTGGACGGGAACTGCCCAGCCCGCCCCGTGTGAGGTGTCACGTGTCCCCGCGCCGCAACCGCCCCCGAGGCGGCGAGAGTCCCCACGACAGCGCAGTGGAGCCGGGCGCCCGGTACGGGGGAGGCGGGCGGACGGAGGAGTGGCAGGGCGAGGAGTGGTCGGTCCGCCCGGTGAGTGGCGCGAGCACGGCCGGAAAGCGCTATCGCTGTCCCGGCTGCGACCAGGAGATCCCGTCCGGCGTCCCGCATCTGGTGGCCTGGTCCGAGTACGGCGGGATCGACGACCGCAGGCACTGGCACAAGGCCTGCTGGAACGCGAAGGACCGCCGCACCACACAGGTGCAGCGGTCCAGGAACGCGCCTCGCTACTGAGGTCCGGTGGCCGGCCCGGCCGACCGGCGACCGGTCACACGTCGCGCTGGTCCAGCGTCGCGTAGGCGGCGACCATGGCCACGGCCGTCAGGCCGAGCATGATCCACAGCGGGTCCCAGCCGGACGGCCCCGACCCGGTGACCGAAGTGTCGTAGAAGGCGCTGAGCTGGCTGGGGATCGAGTACTCGAAGAGTGCCTGGCGCAGATCGGCCAGCGAGTCCGAGAACATGAACATGGCCAGCACGAGCGGCAGCAGCACCACCCCGATCATGATCGTGATCGCGCCCGCGGAATGCCGGATGAGCGCACCGATCGCCAGCGAGAGCAGGCCCAGCAGCGCGATGTAGAGGCCGACACCGACCGTGGCGCGCAGCCAGTCGTCGCCGCTGGGCTCCTTGCCGTCCAGCATGGCCACCTGTACCGCACCGACCACGGCGGTCACCACGGTCGTGATGGTGAAGGTGAGCAGGAAGAAGACGATCGCCTTGGCGGTGAGCACCCGGCTCCGGCTGGGGCAGGCCGTCAGCGTCGTGCGGATCAGGCCCGTGCTGTACTCCGAGGCGATGGTCAGCACGCCGAGCGTGATCACACAGATCGAGCCCAGGAGCACGCCGAAGAAGCCGAAACTGAGCTCCGGGACATCGCCGATGACCGCGTCGGTCATGCTCAGCAGGACCGACGCCATGATGCCGAAACCGAGGAGCAGCACGACCAGGACGCCGAGCGTCCACATCGTCGAGCGCACGGAACGGATCTTGGTCCACTCGGAGGCGAGCGCGTCGCCGAGGGTGGCGGCGCGCACCGGGATCGGGGACGCGTAGAGCCCGTGCGTGTTCTGCTGCGGGGCGGGGGGCTGCTGGTACGGCGCCCGCGGGGTCGGCGGTGTGGTCATCGGGCGTCCTCGCTGGTCTCGCTCTTGGTCAGGTCTGCCGGGGCCGCGGCGGCCTCGGGGGAGGCAGGGGCGGTCTCGGACGGGGTCGGGGCGACGGGCGCCGCCGGGGCCCCCGCGTACGGGTTCTGTCCGGGCGGCGGCGGGGCGTACCAGCCCTGCTGCGGCATCTCCGGGACCGGCTGCTGGGCCGGCGCCCCGTAACCGGGCTGCGGTCCGTAGCCGCCGTGCACCGGCTGCTGCAGCCCGGCCTTCTGGTCCTCCGTCGAGCGGTAGTCCACAGCCCCCTGCGTCATCCGCATGTACGCCTCCTCCAGCGAGGCCTGGTGCGGCGAGAGCTCCCACAGCCGGACGTCCGACTCGTGGGCCAGATCGCTGATCCGCGGCAGGGCGAGCCCCGTGATCCGCAGCGCCCCGTCCGGCTCCGGCATGACCTGGCCACCCGCCTCGGTGAGCGAGGCGGTCAGCTTCTCCCGCTGCTCCGGAACACCGTCCGCGACCCGCACCCGGGCGAAGTCCGCGGAATTGGCGGAAATGAAGTCCTTGACGCTCATGTCGGCGAGCAGCTGTCCGCGGCCGATCACGATCAGATGGTCGGCGGTGAGCGCCATCTCGCTCATCAGATGGCTGGAGACGAAGACCGTACGGCCCTCGGACGCCAGCGTCTTCATCAGGTTGCGGACCCAGAGGATGCCCTCGGGGTCGAGGCCGTTGACGGGCTCGTCGAAGAGCAGCACCTGCGGGTCGCCGAGCAGCGCCGCCGCGATGCCGAGCCGCTGGCCCATGCCGAGCGAGAAGCCCTTGGAGCGCTTCCGCGCGACCTCGTGCAGACCGACGACACCGAGCACCTCGTCGACCCGTGCGGCCGGGATGCCGGCGAGCTGGGCGAGCGAGAGGAGGTGGTTACGGGCGCTGCGGCCGCCGTGCACCGCCTTCGCGTCCAGCAGCGCACCCACCTGGCGCGGGGCGTTCGGCAGACTGCGGAAGGGATGGCCACCGATCGTGACGTGGCCGGCCGTCGGTTGGTCCAGGCCCAGCATCATGCGCATGGTGGTGGACTTGCCCGACCCGTTGGGACCGAGGAATCCGGTGACGGCACCCGGCCGCACCTGGAAGGAAAGGTTGTACACGGCCGTCTTCGCGCCATAGCGCTTGGTCAGGCCGACTGCCTCGATCATGCTTCAGCCCCATCGACTCTTGTCCGTCGTCGGGGCCGAGGCCGTCCGGCCGCATGCCCCCCGTAAGAGTTAGGAGGATATCCAGGCCTTGACGGTTCCGGCCAAGTCGTTACAGGAGCGCATCGCTCCGCGTCGGAGCGGACGGGACGCTTCCGGCCGGGGCGTGCGGGGCGCTCACCGGCGGCGCGTCCCGCCCGCACCCCTCACGCGTCCCGCGTCTTCAGCACGAGGTAGCCGCCGACCAGTGCGGCCGCCACCCAGGCGAGCAGAATGCCGAACCCGCCCCACGGTCCGTACGGGGCCGGATTGCTGTTCATGGCGTCGGGCACCACCTGCATGATCTTGGACCCGGCCTGGTCGGGGAAGTAGCGGGCGACCTTCTTCGCGCCCGGTACCGCCGACAGGATCTGGGAGACCAGGAAGAAGAACGGCATCAGAATGCCGAGCGACAGCATGGAGCTGCGGAGCATCGTCGCCACGCCCATGGAGAAGATCCCGATCAGGCCCATGTAGAGGCCACCGCCGACGACCGCGCGCAACACGTGTTCCGCACCGATGTCCGTGCGGTGATCGCCGAGGAGCGCCTGCCCGAGAAAGAACGAGACGAAGCTGGTGACGATGCCGACCACCAGGGCCAGCACCCCGGCCACGGCGACCTTGCTGAAGAGGAACGACCCGCGTTGGGGCACGGCGGCCAGCGAGGTACGGATCATGCCCGAGCTGTACTCCGTACCGACCACCAGCACGCCGAAGACGACCATGGCCAGCTGGCCGAGGACCATCCCGGAGGAGCTGATGAGCGTCGGGTCGAAGGTGGCCCTCTCCATCGGGGGAAGGTCCTTGAACTGTGCGTTCATCAGGGCACAGAGCGCCGCACTCATCGCGACGGTGACGACGAACGCGGAGATCAGGGTCCAGACGGTCGAGGAGACCGTGCGGATCTTGGTCCATTCGGAGGTGAGGACCGCGGGTACCGATGCCATCGTCGTCACACCCCCTTGCCGGTGCCGGAGATGCCGGAGATGTCGGAGGTGCCGCGTGAGCCCGGCGCGACGTGCCCGGCACCCCCGATGGGTGTCCGCCGGTCGTACTGATCGCCCCAGTGCGGGCCCACGGGCGGTGCCTCGCCGAGGTCCGAGTGCGCGTGGTACTCCACGGAATCCGCCGTCATCTGCATGAACGCTTCCTCCAGCGACGCCCGCTGGGAGCTCAGCTCGTGGAGCACGATCTGATGCCGGGCGGCGAGCTCGCCCAGCGCCTCGGTGGTGGCGCCGTCGATCTCCAACGTGCCGCCGCCCGTCTCGACCACGACCATGCCCTCCTCGTGCAGCACATCGCGCAGCCGCTCCTGCTGCGGGGAGCGCAGCCGTACGTAACTGCGCGAGTTCTGGTGGATGAAATCGGCCATCGAGGTGTCGGCGAGCAGCCGTCCCTGGCCGATCACGATCAAGTGGTCCGCGGTGAGTGCCATTTCGCTCATCAGATGCGAGGAGACGAAGATCGTCCGGCCCTCCGCGGCGAGCGCCTTCATCAGATTGCGGATCCAGTGGATGCCCTCGGGGTCGAGGCCGTTGACGGGCTCGTCGAAGAGCAGCACCTGAGGGTCGCCGAGCAGCGCCGCCGCGATGCCGAGCCGCTGGCCCATGCCGAGGGAGAAGCCCTTGGACTTCTTCTTCGCCACCGCGCTCAGACCCACGGTGTCCAGCACCTCCGCGACCCGGCTCTCCGGGATGCGGTTGCTCTGCGCGAGGCAGAGCAGATTGTTGTACGCGCTGCGCCCGCCGTGCATCGACTTGGCGTCCAGCAGCGCACCGATGTACTTGAGGGGTTCCGTCAGGTCGCGGTAGTGCTTGCCGTCGATGCGCACCGAACCACTGGTCGGGTTGTCGAGATCGAGCATCATCCGCATCGTCGTGGATTTGCCCGCCCCGTTGGGGCCCAGAAAGCCCGTCACCATTCCTGGCCCGACCCGGCACGAGAGCCGGTCGACGGCGACCTTGTTGCCGAAGCGCTTGGTGAGACCATCGAGCTCGATCATGCGTTCACGCTAGAACGGCCGCGCGCCCGGCGCCACCACAAGGGCGGAACCGGGCGCGCAAGGAGTACCAGTGCGGTACTGCGGAGTCGGCCGGACTGCTGAGTGGTCAGCGAGTCCGTGCCGGGTAGCTCAGCGGGTCTGCTGAGCCGGGACGCCGCGGGTGGCCGGCTCGTCGTCGGCCGGGGCGCCGGCGGCGGCCACCGCCGCACCGGTCAGCGTCGCCAGCATCTCGCGGACGTTGGTCAGCTGGGCGTTGATCGAGTCGCGGCGGTTGGTGAGCGCCGCCAGCTCGCGCTCCGACTCGCTGCGGATCCGGTCGGCCTTCGCGTTCGCGTCCGCCACGATGTCCTCGGACTGGCGCTGCGCGGTCTCCACCGTCTGACGGGCCCGGCGCTCGGCGTCCGTACGGAGCTTCTCGGCCTCCAGGCGGAGCTGCTCGGCGCGGTGCTCGATCTCGGCGAGGCGCTTCTCGGCCTTGGCCTGACGGGACGCGAGGTCGCGCTCCGACTGGTCGCGGCGCTTGGCCAGGTTGGTCTCGAAGTCCGCGGCGGCCTGAGCGGCCTTGGCACGGGTCTCCTCGAAGAGGGCGTCCGCCTCCTCGCGCTTCTGCGCGGCGTCCTTCTGGGCCTCCGTACGCAGCGCGCCGGCCTCACCCTTGGCCTTCTCGACGATGCGCACGCCCTCGTCCTCGGCCTTCGCCTTGCGCTCGGCTGCGAACGACTCGGCGTCGTTGCGCACCTGCTGGGCGGCCGACTCGGCGAGCTCACGGTGCTGCTCGGCGGCGCGACGGGCCTCCTCGCGCAGGTCCTTCGCCTCCTCCTCGGCCAGGCGGAGAATCTTCTCCACGCGTGCGCCGAGGCCGGCGTACGACGGCTCCGCGTCGTTCACCTGCGCCTGGGCGTTCTGCGTCTCGAGGTGGAGCTCCTCGATGCGCTTTTCCAGAGACGTGATGCGGGCGAGAGCACTATCACGATCGGCGACGAGCTTGGTAATGCGGTCATCCACCTGACCGCGGTCGTATCCACGTCGCACGAGCTCGAAGCCGAAGGGGGAGGAAGGGTCGCTCATGAGGTTCCTGTCGAATGAGACCGGTGAGGTGTTAGGGGGAATCCTAGGGGCCCGGACGGCGTGTCATCGAGTGGATGCCCGTTTGATCTGGAGAATGACACCCCTTTTGAGTGGCTGACCCCCGCAACTCTTGCCACTTTGAGGGTTGAACGTCCTTGACGAAGCACGGGAGATGACAGGACGGCTACCCCTCTGACGACTTGCCACTCGAACGAGTACCGGCCGCGGCCCCGGCTTTGACGCCGCCTGCGGCGCCGCTGCCCGAGCCCTTGCCGCCCGTCGGCGTCTCGAACGACTCCAACGCCTCCAGTACGTCCTGGACTCGGGAGATCTCGGTGTTGATGTCCTCGCGCCGACGCACCAGCAGATCGAGCTCGCGCTTGCCCTCGTCGACCATGCGCTTCGCCTCCGCCTCGGCGTCGGCCCGCAGCTTCTCGGCCTCGCGGACCAGCGTGGCCTTCTTCTGCTCGGCCTCCTTCAGCAGCGACTCGGCCCGCTTCACCGCCGCGATCCGGACCTTGCTCGCCTCCGAATTCGCTTCCGCCAGCAGCTCCTTGGCCTTGGCCGCCGCCTCGTCGCGCTGCTCCGTCGCCGCCTTCATCAGGTTGTCGACGCGCTCGCCCGCCGTCTTCATCTGCTCGGAGGTCTCCCGCCGGGCCCGGTCGTGCAGCTCCTCGATCTCGCCCTCGATCCGGGTCCTGAGCTCCTCGGCCCGTTCCCGGATGGCCGTGGAGTCCCGGCGCGCGCCGACCAACAGCTCGTCCGCGTCCGTACGGGCGCGCTCCACCAGGGAGTTGCCCTCGACGGTCGCCTCCGAGGTGATCCGCACGGCCTCCTTGCGGGCCGCGCCGACCATCGTGTCGGCCTGCTCCTCGGCCTCGGTGGCAGCGCGCAGCGCCTCCTCCTGGGCCTTGTTGACGAGCTGGTCGGCCTGCTCGGCCGCATCGGCACGGCGCTTCGCCGCGGCCTCCCGCGCCTCGTCCAGCAGCCGGTCCGCCTCCTGACGGGCCTCGGCCCGCATCTGCTCGGCCGCCGCCTCCGCCTCGGCACGCACCCGTTCCGACTCCTCGCGGGTACGGGCCGCGTGCTCCTGCGCCGAAGCGACGGTGGCCGCCGCCTCCGCGCGCATCCGCTCGGCCTCGTCCGCGGCCTCGTCCGCCACCCGGGCCGCCTGCTGCGTCGCCTCCTCGACGAGCCGGCCGGCCTGCTGCGTCGACTCCGTACGGATCCGCTCGGCCTCGCTCGTCGCCTCGCCCACCAGCCGGTCGGCCTGGGCCGCCGCGTCGGAACGCATCCGGTTGGCGTCCTCGCGGGCCTCGGCCCGGCTGCGCGCCGCGTCCTGCTCGGCCGAGGCCAGTGCGTCGGACGCCTCGGTGCGCATCCGCTGGCTGTACTCCGCGGTGTCCGCGCGCAGCCGCTCCGACTCGCTGATCGCCTCGGCGACGGTCCGCTCGGCCATCGCCTTCGCGGCCTCGGACTCCTCCTGCGCCTCCCGGCGGACCCGGGCCGCGTCCTCGCCGGCCCGCTCCCGCTCCGCGTGCGCGTCGGCGCGGACCCGGTCCGCCTCCTCCTGCGCCTCGGACTTCGTCCGCTCCGCGACGTGCTCGGCGGTGGAGCGCAGCCCGGCGATCTCCTCCTCGGCCTGCTCCTGCAGCCCGCTGACCGAATCCCGTACCTGCTGGGCGGTCTGCTCGGCCGTGGAGACCAGCTCCGTCGCCCGGCTGTCCGCCTCCTCGACCAGGCGCTGCGCCTCGGCCTGCGCCTCCTCGACCCGCTTGCGGGCGGAGGCGAGGAGCTCCTCGCTCTGTTCGCGGGCGCGCTCGCGCTCCTGGTTCGCCTCGGTGCGTGCTCCGTCGAGGGTCTCCTCGGCCTCCCGGCGGCGGCGGTTGGCCTCCTCCTGAGCGGCGGCCAGTGCCTCGGCGGCCTCCGCGCCCACGCGCTCCGCGGCCGCGGCGGCCTCGGACCGCACCCGGTCGGCGCTCTCCTGCGCCTCGGACTTGAGCCGTTCCGCCTCGGCGGCCGCCTCGCCGCGCAGCCGCACGGCGGTCGACTCGCCCTCCGCCCGCGATCGCGACGCGTCCGCCGCGGCCTCGTCGCGCAGCCGCTCCGCCTCGGTCTCGGCCTGCTCCCGCAGCGCCCGCAGCCGCTCTGCGGCCTCCGCGCGCAGCCGCTCGGACTCCTCGTTCGTCTCACGCCGGATGCGCTCCGCCTCGGCGCGCGCGTCGGTGAGCGTCTGCTCGGCGGTGGTGACCCTGGTCTCGGCCTCGGAGTGCAGCCGGGCCAGCTCCTCGGCCGCCTCCGCCTTCCGGGCCGCGACCGCACGCTCGGTCTCCTCGCGCAGCTCCTGCGCGGCCTGTTCGGCCCCGGCGGTGGTGGACCGGGCCTGCTCCTCGGACTCGCTGCGCAGCTGCTCGGCCTCGGCGCGTGCGCGTTCCAGCGCCTCCTCGGCCTGCTTGCGCAGCGCGCCCGCCCGCTCGGCCGCCTCGTTACGGACCCGCTCGCTCTCGGTGGACGCGGCGCCGCGCAGCTCCTCCGCGTCCGTCTTCGCCTTGGACAGCAGCTCCTCGGCGGACTTCGCGCCCTCCTCGATCTGCTGCACGGCCTCGCGACGGGCCTCGCCGCGGATCCGCTCGCCCTCGGCGACGGCCTCGGAGCGCAGCTGCTCGGCCTCGCCGCGCAGCCTGCGCGCCTCCTCCTGCAGCTCGACCGTCTTGGCCCGGTACTCCTTGGTGTCGTCCTTGGCCGCGCCCTTGAGCTGATCGGCCTGCTCGGCGGCCTCGCCGCGCAGCCGGTCCGCCTCGGCCTCCGCCTCACGGCGGATCCGGTCGGCCTCCTCGCTCGCCGCGCGGGTGGTGGACTTCGCGTCCTCGGACGCCTTGGTCAGCACCTCCTCGGCGGCCCTGGCGGCCTTGGCGAGCTGGGCCGCGGCGTCCTCGGCGGCAGCCGTGCGGGCCTTCTCGGCCGCCTCGGACTTCAGCCGGTCCGCCTCGGCGCGGGCATCGGCGAGCGCCTGCTCGGCCTCCGCCTTGAGGTTCTCGGTGTCCTTGGTGGCCTCGCCGACCAGCCGGGCGATCTCCGACTTGGCGGTACGGGTGCGCTGCTCGTTCTGCGACTCGGCGGCGGCCAGCCGCTTGACGGCCGCCTCCTTCGCCTCGGCGGTGACCTTCTCGGCCTCCAGCCGGGCCTCCCGCAGCCGGGTCTCGGCCTCCTGCATGCGCTGCTCGGCGGCCCGGTTCAACTCGGCGGTCTGCTGCCGGGTCTGCTCGGTCTCGGCCGTCGTCGACGAACGCAGCCGCTCGGCGTGGCTGGTGGCCTCCTGGGCCTGGCTGGAGGCGGCGCTCAGCAGCCGCTCGGCGTCCTTGCGGGCCCGCAGCAGGATCGACTCGGCCTCGGCACGGGCCGACTCCGCCTCGGAACCGAGCCGCTGCCGGGTCTCCTCGGCCAGCCGGCCCGCCTCGGCGCGGGCGGCCGCCAGGGACTGTTCGGCCTCGGCCCTGGACTCCTCCAGCAGCCGGCGCGCCTGGGACTCCGTCCGGGCCCTGAGCTGCTCGGCCCAGGCGACGTTCTCGTTGACGTGGGACTCGACGGTCTGGCGGCGCTCGGCCAGCTCCTGGTCGAGCTGCTGGCGCCGCTGCACGGCCTCGTTGTGCAGCTCGGCCTGGAGCCGCGCCTGGTGCTCGGCGTGCTCCTGCAGGATCCGCTGCGTCTGCGCACGGGCGTCGCGGAGCTCCCGCTCGGCGTCGGTCCGCAACTGCTCGGCCTGGATCTGGGCATTACGGAGCAGCTGTTCGGCCTGGTAGCCGATGTCCGCGCTGTCGTAGGCGGGACGGGTCGCGAGATTGCGCCGAGCCTCGTGCAGCTTGGCGCGCAAGACCTCGACCTGGTAACCGAGGTCCTCGGCGTGCTGGACGGCCTTCTCCCGGTCGGTCTTCAGCCGGTCCATCTCGGCCTCGAACCGCGAGAGATGGTCGTCGCCAGCTCGGTGGCTCTCCTGGCGTTCGTAGCCCCGCACTGCGCGGTCCCATCCTTCCCCGAGCTCTCAACTTCGTTCGAGCAGGGGAGACCCCAACCCTGGTCGCAACTCTCCAACGAGTACCGTTCGCCGACGAACGGTCCCCCGGGGAATGGTGACAGATCAACGGCTGGGGACGCGGCGCGGCCCCGACCCGGCCCCGGCCCGGAACGGCCCACTCTACCGGGCCGGGTATCCGGAGGTCAGTGCTCAGCTGCGGACGTGACCAGTTCGGTGAGGACGCCGTGGCAGTCCTTGGGGTGCAGAAAGGTGATGCGTGACCCCATGGACCCGGTCCGGGGCTCGTCGTAGAGCACCCTGACCCCCTTCTCCCGGATGTCCGCCGCGTCGGCGTCGACGTCCGCGGTGCCGAAGGCGATGTGATGGACGCCCTCCCCGTTCTTCGTCAGCCACTTGCCCACGGCCGAGTCCTCCCGCGTCGGCTCCAGGAGCTGGAGGTAGGAAGCGCCGCCGTCGGACGTATCGTTGATCTTGAGCATGGCCTCCCGCACGCCCTGCTCCTCGTTGATCTCGGAATGGAACACCTCGAACCCGTAGGTCGAGCGGTAGAACTCGACGGTCGCGTCGAGGTCGTAACAGGCGATCCCGATGTGGTCGATTCGCGTCAGCATGCAACCAGTGCAGCGCTCAGCCGATGGTTACGCAACGTGCGCGCGATCACACCCGCTGCCGGATGACGGGTGAGGTACCGCTCAGTACATTCATGTAAACCCTCGTTCACTCCTCATCCCAAGGGGCTGCCCCTCATGTCAGGAACGACAGGTACCACCTCAGTGATCGTCGCGGGCGCGCGTACGCCCATGGGCCGCCTCCTCGGCTCGCTGAAGAGCTTCTCCGGGGCCGACCTCGGCGGTATCGCCATCAAGGCCGCGCTGGACCGGGCCGGTATCGGCGGCGACCAGGTCGAGTACGTGATCATGGGCCAGGTGCTGCAGGCCGGCGCGGGCCAGATCCCGGCCCGCCAGGCCGCGGTCAAGGCGGGCATTCCGATGAACGTCCCCGCGCTCACCGTCAACAAGGTGTGTCTGTCCGGGCTCGACGCGATCGCGCTCGCCGACCAGTTGATCCGTGCGGGTGAGTTCGACGTCGTCGTCGCCGGCGGCCAGGAGTCCATGACGAACGCCCCGCACCTGCTCCCGAAGTCCCGCGAGGGCTACAAGTACGGCGCGATCGAGATGCTCGACTCCATGGCGTACGACGGTCTGACCGACGCCTACGAGAACATCCCGATGGGCGAGTCCACCGAGAAGCACAACACCCGCCTGGGCCTGTCCCGCGCCGATCAGGACGAGATCGGCGCCCTCTCCCACCAGCGCGCCGCCGCCGCCCAGAAGAACGGGCTCTTCGAGGCCGAGATCACCCCGGTCGAGATCCCGCAGCGCAAGGGCGACCCGGTCCTCTTCTCCAAGGACGAGGGCATCCGCCCGGAGACGACCGCGGAGTCCCTCGGCAAGCTGCGCCCGGCCTTCACCAAGGACGGCACGATCACCGCGGGCACCTCCTCGCAGATCTCGGACGGAGCCGCCGCGGTCGTCGTCATGAGCAAGGCCAAGGCCGAGGAACTGGGCCTGGAGTGGATCGCCGAGATCGGCGCCCACGGCAATGTGGCGGGCCCGGACAACTCGCTCCAGTCGCAGCCGTCCAACGCCATCGAGCACGCCCTGAAGAAGGACGGGCTGGAGGTGGCGGACCTCGACCTCATCGAGATCAACGAGGCGTTCGCGGCGGTCGCCGTCCAGTCGATGAAGGACCTCGGCGTCACCCCGGACAAGGTGAACGTCAACGGTGGTGCCATCGCGCTGGGTCACCCGATCGGCATGTCCGGTGCCCGGGTGGTGCTGCACCTGGCGCTGGAGCTGAAGCGGCGTGGCGGCGGCACCGGTGCGGCGGCGCTGTGCGGCGGCGGCGGGCAGGGCGACGCACTGATCATCCGCGTCCCCAAGTAGGCAGGAACGGCGGCGGCAGGCCGTACGTAGTACGTAGTGCACGTGGAACACGCAGCGAGCGAACGGAGCGGTGATGGTGGACGTCCCCACCCTGGTCGAGCAGGCCCGTGCGGGCAGGCCGCGGGCCGTGGCCCGGCTCATCTCCCTGGTGGAGGGGGCGTCGCCGCAGCTGCGCGAGGTGATGGCGGCCCTGGCGCCGCTGACGGGCAACGCCTATGTCGTCGGCCTCACCGGTTCACCCGGTGTCGGCAAGTCGACATCGACGTCGGCTCTGGTCTCCGCCTACCGGAGGGCGGGCAAGCGGGTCGGCGTCCTGGCCGTCGACCCGTCCTCCCCGTTCTCCGGCGGGGCGCTCCTCGGTGACCGGGTCCGGATGTCGGAGCACGCCTCCGACCCCGGCGTCTACATCCGCTCGATGGCGACGCGCGGGCATCTGGGCGGCCTGGCCTGGTCGGCACCGCAGGCGATCCGGGTACTGGACGCGGCGGGCTGCGAGGTCATCCTGGTGGAGACGGTCGGTGTCGGTCAGTCGGAGGTGGAGATCGCCTCGCAGGCCGACACCTCCGTCGTCCTGCTGGCGCCCGGCATGGGTGACGGCATCCAGGCGGCGAAGGCCGGAATCCTGGAGATCGGCGACGTGTACGTCGTCAACAAGGCCGACCGGGACGGCGCGGACGCCACCGCGCGCGAGCTCAACCACATGCTGGGCCTCGGTGAGTCCCGGGGGCCCGGCGACTGGCGGCCGCCGATCGTGAAGACGGTCGCCGCCCGGGGCGAGGGCATCGACGAGGTCGTCGAGGCCCTGGAGAAGCACCGGGCGTGGATGGAGGAGCACGGGGTGCTCGCCGAGCGGCGCACGGCGCGTGCGGCCCGCGAGGTCGAGACGATCGCCGTCACCCGTCTGCGCGAGCGGATCGGTGATCTGCACGGCGACCGCCACATCGGCGCGCTCGCCGAACGCATCGTGGCGGGGAGCCTCGACCCGTACGCGGCGGCGGACGAACTGGTCGCGGGGCTCACCGAGGCCTGACGGCGCCGACCGGGCGGTTTCGGGGGCGGCGTGCGGGCCGGCTCCCGGACCGCCCGGACGCATGCGCCCGGTGCCGCGGAACCAGAGCGTCACTCCTCCCCGCCCGCCGTCACCGACGTATCGGCAGGTGTGGTCCCGGCGTGCGCGTTCCGTCATGTCCGGCGCTGCGGCTCATGACGTGTCCGTGGCAGGATTGCGGCCGGATGCGCGCGCGGGGTGTCAGCGTTCCGTGCGTACCGACGGGGGGAGTGGCGCATGCTGGGTCCGCTGCGGGAGGACTCGCCCGGACGGATCGGGCCCTACGCGATACGGGCCCGGCTCGGCGCGGGCGGCATGGGGGAGGTCTTCCTCGGCTCCCCGGAGGGCGGCGGCGACGCGGTCGCCGTCAAGACGGTCCGCCGTGACGTGGCCAAGGACCCCGGCTTCCGCGACCGCTTCCGCCGCGAGATCACCGTCGCCCGGTCCGTCGACGGCCCCCATCTGGCCCCGCTGCTCGACGGGGACGCGGACGCCGAGGTGCCCTGGCTCGCCACCGGATACGTGGCCGGACCGACCCTGTCCGCCGCCGTGCGCGGGGCGGGCGCGATGGACGAGGCCGAGGTGCGGATGCTCGGCGCCGGACTCGCCCGCGCGCTGACGGCCGTCCACGCGGCCGGGATCGTCCACCGCGATGTGAAGCCCGGCAACGTGATGCTCGCCGCGGACGGGCCGCGCCTCATCGACTTCGGGATCGCCCGCGACGCCGGTGCCACCCCGCTCACCACCACCGGCCGCATGGTCGGCAGCCCGGCCTTCATGTCCCCGGAGCACGTGGCGGGCAGCGGACGCGTCGTCCCCGCGTCCGACGTGTTCTCTCTCGCCTCCGTGCTCTGCTACGCCGTCACCGGACGCGACCCCTTCGGGGACGGCCCGGTGGCGGCCGTGCTCTACCGGGTCAAGTACGTCGAGGCCGATCTGGACGGGGTGCCCGAGGCGCTGCGTGCCGTGCTGGCGGAGTGTCTGACCGCCGACCCCGCCGCCCGCCCCACCGCCGCGGAACTCGCCCGGCGGCTCGCCCCCGGCGCGGCCGGGCGGTGGCCGAAGGAGGTGGCGCGGCACATCGCCGAGCACGAGCGCGAACTGGACCGGGTCGTCGCGCTGGACGGCCCGCTGCTGCCGGGCTACACACCGACCGAGGTGGCCGCCGGGCGTCACGTCGAGCCCCATCAACTGCCCACTCAGGGCACCGACTTCACTCCGGGCCTGCACATCGCCCCCACCCGGGGCCCCGGCCTCACCCGGCCCCCGCGCCGCTCCCGGCGCGCCCTGGGGGCGGCCCTCGCCGCGCTGATCCTGCTGGGGGCGGCCACCGGGGGCATTCTGGCCTGGCGCAACGACCACCGCGCCCCCGACGCGGCTTCCCCCCGAGGCGGTTCGTCCACGCCCGCCCGGATCGTGGCGGGCGTGGACGAGAACGGCGGCCCGGACGGCTCGGGCACGGTCCCCTACGGCCGAGGTGTCCGCCCGACGGGGTGGTCGAAGCCGTGGAAGGGCAGGTTCAGCGGATCCCCGGTCGGCTGCTCCGCGGGTCGCGACGTCGTGGTCTGCCGGAAGACGGACGGCACGTACGAGGCGCTGTCGGCGGCGGACGGTCACCGGCTGTGGACGCTGGACGCGGGGGAGACCACCCGCTCGGCGGGCTGGGGGCCCCGGGGCCAGTTCTTCATGCCGGCCGGGTCCACCCGCCCCACGGTGTACGACGACACCGTCCTGCTCGCCGCGGGCGACCGGCTGCAGTCGCTGGACGCCCGTACCGGGACGGTCCGCTGGACAGCCCGGTCCGGCGGGGCGCACGACCTGGACAGCGCGCCACTCGTCGTCGGCGACATGGTCTTCGCCTCCACCACACCGACGCCCGAGGGTGCGGCCCTCGCCGCGTACGACCTGAGGACCGGCGCCGAGAAATGGCGCAAGCCGCTGGCCCCTCAGGCCGTCTCCCACGCCCAGCAGGGCAACTTCTGGCCGGTCGCCACCGATGGCGAGGTGGTGTACGCGGTCGGTGAGGACGCGCCGAAGGCGTTCCGGCCGAAGGACGGCACGCTGCTGGGCACCGCCGGCGGCGAGGCCGTGCAGGAGGCTGTCGAGCGCAACACGGGCTGCGGGGGCCTGCGGGTACGTGACGGATCCGCCTTCTGCGCGACGTACGTCTCCAGCGACGATCCTTCGGGCTCCGGCGACGACATGCACCTGCTGCGGTTCTCGGCGGGAACCCTCAAGACGCTGGGCCGGGTCCCGGTGGACCCCGCGCTCGTCGCCGAGGCGACGCTCACCGCGCTCGACGACCGGGTGATCACATTCCGCAGGAGTGGCGAAGGGGTGCCCGACGAGCTCGTCGTCGTGAGCCGTGACGGGGGCCGGACCCTCGGCAGGTTCCCGCTCGGCGGGAAACAGGCGCGAGGCATGAGCAACCCGGTGTCCGACCCGTTGATCGTCGAGAACACGCTGGTCTGGGCCGACAGCACGGCCTTGTACACGGTCCCGATCCGCCGGGACGGCACGCTGGGGTCCCCGGCGCGGACCCGGATTCCGGGCGCCCCCGGCCCGAGCCGGACACCGACGTACGACTCCGTCACCGAGGGCGTCGACCTGGAGCGGGAACTGCTCGACCCACAGGTGCTGCCGGTCGGCGGCGTCGTCCATGTCGTGTACGACGACGGGACCACCGTCTCCGTACCGCTGCCCGAGTGAACCGTCCGACGATCTGCGCAGGAGCCGCGCGGTGATCGAGCCGCTTCCACCCGGCCGGGCCCGGCTGATCGGCCCGTACCAGCTTCTCGGTCTGCTGGGCGCGGGCGGCATGGGCGAGGTGTACCTGGCCCGGCCGGCCGGTGCGCGGGACCCGCTCGGCGGGCTGGTCGCGCTGAAGACCGTACGCCCGGATCTCGATCTGGACGACGGCTTCCGGATCCGCTTCCGCCGCGAGATCGACGCGGCGGGCGCCGTCCGCAGTCCGCACACCGCGGCTCTCGTCGGCGGCGACGCGAGCGGCCGGCTGCCCTGGCTGGCGACGGAGTACGTCCCGGGCCCCTCGCTCGCCGAGGCGGTGACCCGTGGCGGACCGCTGCCCGAGCAGCTGGTGCGCGAGGTGGGCGCGGGTCTCTCCCGCGCGCTCGCCGACATGCACGCCGTACGCGTCCTGCACCGCGACCTCAAGCCGGGGAACGTGCTGCTCGGCGCCGACGGTCCGAAGGTGATCGACTTCGGGATCGCCCAGGCCTTCGACGCCACCCAGCTGACCCGGACGGGTGTCGTGGTGGGCAGCCCCGGCTACATCTCACCCGAGCATGTCAACGGCTCACGCGCGCTCGTACCGGCCTCCGACGTGTTCTGCCTCGGCGCGGTGCTCGCCTTCGCGGCGACCGGCCGGGGGCCCTTCGACGACTTCGACATGGCGGCCGTGATCTTCCGGATCTCCCGAGGAGAATCCGAACTGTCCGGCGTGCCACCGCGGTTGCGAGCGGTGATCGAGGCATGCCTGCGTACGGACGCCGAGGCCAGGCCGACCCCTCGGCAGCTCGTCGGCCTGCTGCTGCCGCAGGAGCAGCCGGGCGGCCCGGTGGCCGGAACGTTCCCCTGGACGGAAGCGGTACGGGGTCAGCTCGCCGCGCACGCGGCCGGGGCCCGTGCCTGCGCGGAGGCGGACTCGCCGTCGGCCGCCGCACCGGCGGTGCCGTTCCACTCCCCGGACCCCGTCGGGCCCGCGCTGGCACCGACGCCCGTCGTGCCCGCGGCGGTACCGGGTGACGGACGGGGGAACAGGGGGCTGTGGATCGGGCTCGCGGCAGCGGCCACGGCGGTGTGCGCGGTGCTGGGGACGGTACTGCTGCCGGGTCTCTTCGGCGGCGGTGGCGGCGACGGCGCGGGCGGAACCGACGGTTCAGGCGCGCGGCCGACCGTCTCCGCCTCCGAGGCGGCGCGGACCGCGGCGGGGCCCGCTGTCGTTCCCGGCGCGGACGCGGGTCACACCGGCGATTTCGGGACAGCCGCCGCCGACGCCTCCACCAGGCCCGCGGGCTGGCAGCCCTGGCACGTCAGGATCGCGGCCGGCCGGGTGCGGTGCGTACTCGCGGACACCTCCCTGGTCTGCGGCGGCCCGGAGCGCATCACCGTGCTGCACGCCGCGAACGGCAAGCGGCGCTGGCAGACCCGGCCCGGGAGGGCGGGCAGCGGGCCCGCCTCGGTGGCCGCGGTGATCGGCAGCACCGTGTACGCCTTCGAGGACGGCGCCCTGGTGGCGCTGGACCTCGCCGACGGCGCCGAGAAGTGGCGGGACTCGTCGGCCGGCGACGCACGGGTGGCCGACTCCGTCCAGTCCGGCGGCGTCCTCTACTACGCCGCGAAGTCCGCGGGCACCGGTAGCGGCCGGATCATCGCCCATCGGCTCACCGGCAAGCACGCCCGGCTGTGGGAGAAGCCGTGGGACGACCCGGCCGGCGAAGCGGAACTGGTCTTCGCCGACGGCCGGCTGGTCGTGGCCGGCGACGGCATCACCGTCCTGAAGGGCGCGGACGGCGCCGGGCTGGGGGCTGTCGCGGCAGGCGACGTGACCTGCCGCATGCCGGTTCTGAAAGGGGCGGAGCTGCTCTGCTCGGGCCCGGACGGGCTGACGGTCGTCGAGGTGACGGCCCCGCACGACCGCCGGACGATCGCCGATGGTCTCGACGTCGCCTACCGGCCCGCCGTCACCCGGGACGGCACGGTCGTGGTGAGCACCCGGCACCGGGTGTACGCGTTCGGGCTCGCCGACGGACGGCAGATCTGGGCGACACCCGATGCGGTCGACCACTCGGGCGCGCCGGTCGTCGTCGGCGACCGCGCCTGCCTCGTCACCCCCGACGGCTATCTGGAGTCCTACGACTTGGCCCCCGAGGGGCAGGGCGGCCCGGCCAACACCAAGCGATATGACGGCTGGCCGGAACACCCCGCCCCCGAGGCCGACCCCGGGGCCGTCTCCCTTCTGGTGAAGGGAGACGTGGTGTTCGTGGGCATGGACCAGGGCACCGTCCTCTCCGGGTACGCGCCCTGACGACTCCCAGCGCACCGGCGACCGGATTCCGGCGGCGGTGTCGGTGCCCGAATCGGTGGGTTCGAAGTGACCGGCTCCCGTGGGCAGTCGGCGCGAGAAGGCGGTGCACGGTTCGAGCTGTGGCTGCCGAGCGCCGACTGAACGCCGTCTCGCGGCGGTTCACGTCCTGAGCGGCGTACGGCCGCCATTTCGCCGCGGGTCACCTTGCGGGCAGTGCGGGGCCGCCTCGTCGCCGTCTCGTTCCGAGCCGTGCGAGACCGCCGTCCCGCCGTGCGTCACACCTTGCCGCGTCGCCCCCGCAGATGATCGGCGACCGGTGTCAGCGCCGCGTGCAGGTTCGCCAGCGACTCCGGCGTCAAGAGATCCATGAAGTGTTTGCGTACCGACGCCACGTGGTGCGGAGCCACCTTCCGCATCGTCTCGGCGCCGTCCTCGGTGAGGACCGCGTACAGACCGCGCCGGTCGGACTCGCAGTTCTCCCTGCGGACCAGGCCGGCGTTCTCCATACGGGTGATCTGGTGCGAGAGCCTGCTCTTGGACTGCAGCGTCGCGGCGGCGAGGTCGCTCATCCGCATGCGCTGGTCGTCCGACTCCGAGAGGTTGACCAGGATCTCGTAGTCGTTGTTGGTCAGGCCGAACGGCTGGAGATCCTTCTCCAGCTGGTGCATCAGCAGCCTGCTGACGTCCAGGTGGGTGCGCCAGGCGCACTGCTCCGCATCGTTCAGCCAGCGGGTGGCCGTCTCGGTCTCCATATATGGATTCTACCTAAGAAGTTGAAAGCCGGACGAAGTGGGGAAGTGTGACGCCCGGCACCCGCTCGGAGCCGGGCTCGGGTGCGAGGTGCAGACGTTCGACGTCACACTCCGCAGACTACCGTTCACCAACCGAAGCGACGCTGGAGGTCCCCGAGCTGACCGGTCGGACGGTGTGAGGAGCCAGGTTGACCCGGAAGGCCGGGCACCCTGGCCTGTGCCGGTGTCGCCCCCGCCGGCCGCTCGGGCATCAGCGCCTCGGTCGACTGGAGCAGCACCGTACCCGCGCCGACGAACTCGAACTGATGCTCCTCGCCGGAGGTGCCGCCGAACCCCGTCATCGACCGCAGCCCGCCCAGCACGCCCGTCATGTAGCCGTGGTCGTAGTGGTGGCACGGCGAGGGGCAGTCCGCCCAGCCCACCAGGGCCTGCGGGTCGACCCGCAGCGGCGGCTCCATGAAGACCACCGGGCCGTTGGAGGCCGCCACGAACTTCCCGGTGCCGATCAGGGTCAGAAAGCCCGGCACGATCGACTGCTTGAGAGCCAGCGTCGGCTGGTACGCCAGCAGGTTGCCGGACCGGATCGTCAGGTTTCCGTCGTCCAGGTCGTACGAGTTCACGTCGAAGGCGCGGTCCGCGAGCAGCATCTTGCCGCTGCCCTCGGCCACCACCCAGTCGCTCGCGTGCAGCGGCGAGTGGAAGCTCGTACGGAGCAGCCGCTCGAAGCGGCCATGGCCGATGCCGTCGAACTCGATGTGCCCGTAGTAGGCGATCATCTTGCCCTTCTGCAGGAACCACTGGCTCCCCTTGAGCTCCACGCAGAAGGTGTACGCGTTGACGTTGTCGTCCGACGGCAGTGTCATCGGGTCGAAGACCACGGGCGTGCTCACAGCTTCTCCTCCGAGGCCTGGACGTACACCGCGCCATTGCCGCTCAGCTCCAGCTGGAACGCCTCGCCGGAGCCGCGCCCCACCATGTCGCGCCAACCGAGCGCGGTGGAGAGCTTGTTGCGCACGTCGCCGTGGTGCGCGACATACGCCTGCGGGTCCACGTGCACCTCGCGGCCCGGGGTGATCGGCAGCTCGATCACCCCGCCGTGTGCCATCACGGCGACCGCGCCATGACCCTGGAGAGTGGTGGTGAACAGCCCCTGCCCGGTCACCTGGCCGCGCACCATGCCCATCACCCCGCCCTGCGAACCCATGAACATCGTGCCCTGCCGGAGTGTTCCGTCGAAGGCGAGCAGCCGGTCGGCCTCCACATAGAGGGTGTCGCCGGACAGGTTGATCACCTGGATGTGGTGGCCGCCGTGGCCGAACATCACCGTGCCGTTGCCCTCCACCGTCATCAGCGGGGTCGCCTCGTTGGCCACCCGGCGGCCGATCATCGACATCACGCCGCCCTGGCCGCCCTGGATGTTCGGCGTGAACGAGACCTCGCCGCGACAGGCCAGCATCGCTCCGCGCTGGCTGTACATCTTCTGGCCGGGAAGCACGGTCGCCTCGACCATCTTCGAGTTGATCTCACGGAACGGCATCAGACATCGCCCCCGATGGTGTTCCGCTCGCTCGGCTGGACGTAGACGACACCCTCGCCCTCGAACCGGATCTGGAAGGACTCTCCCGAGCCCTCGCCGATCAGCGTCCGGAAGTTCACCCCCGACTGGAAGTGCTGCTGGAGGCTGCCCTGGTGGGCGATGTAGGCGCCGGGGTCGACGAACAGCGGGTACTGGGCCGAGACCCGCAGTGCCACCGCCGAGCCGTCCGACATGATCGCCACCTGGCCGGTGCCCTCGACGGTCGTGGTGAACAGGCCGTTGCCCGTCGCTCCGCCGCGCAGGCCGGTGAAGGTGGTGCCGGTGCGCAGCCCGACCTCGGTGCACAGCAGATTGCTCGCCTCGACGTAGAGCTTGTCGCCGCGCAGCGAGACGAGGCTGATCTCGCTCGCGCGGTCGGCGAAGTAGCAGGTGCCCTGACCCTTCACCTCCATCACGGACATCTGTTCGCCGGTCAGCCGGCGGGTCACCATGCCGCGCAGGCCGTCGCCGCCGCCGGTCATCTTCTTGAACGTCATCCGGCCGTCGTACGCGACCATCGAACCGTTCTTCGCCTTGACGGCGTCGCCGGTCAGGTCGACGGCGAGCGTTCTGCTGCCTTGGAGTCGGAACATTGCCACGGTGCCGACGGTAGCGGCCCGGCCCCGGCCGGGACAGGGCCGCAGGGCGGAACCGGCACCCTGAACCGCCCCTGATACGCATCCGGTACGGGACCCGGACGTGATCGGGACGTACCCCGTACGGAGCGACGACGGATCGGGACGCGGCCCGGCGATGAGCGACGGGGAGCGACGGCGGCCCCTCGTCCGGACACGACGGCGGCCCCTCGTCCGGACGCGACGGCGGAACGTGACCGGAGACATACGGCCCCCGGCGCCGAGTTCCGCCCGTGTCGATGCCACAATGGGTCGCGCTTGTGCCTCCATTCACAAGCTGTCACGACCCTCCCACCGAAGGTGCCCTCGTGGACATCAAGACCGCTACCGCCCTGCACCGGCTGCGCCTCATCTCGATTCCCGAGGCGCTCTCCTTCCCCGCGCTGATCATCTTCGGCTCGATCCTCAGCCGGGTCTCCGACATCGACTTCCTGATGATGCCGCTCGGCATCCTGCACGGCGTGCTCTTCGTGATCTACGCCGTCCTGCTCCTCGACGTCTGGTCCAAGACCAAGTGGCCGCTGAAGCGCATCGCGTTCTTCTTCCTCCTCGCGCTGCTGCCGTTCGGCGGCCTGTACGGCGACAAGGTGCTCAAGCGCTACGAGGCCGACGGCGTCATCGCCGCCCGCGCCCGCCGGGAAGGCGTGGTCGGCGCATGATCGTCGCGTTCTCGGTCAGCCCGATGGGCGTCGGTGAGGATGTCGGCGAGTACGTCGCCGACGCCCTCCGGGTCGTGCGGGAGTCCGGGCTGCCCAACCGTACGGACGCCATGTTCACCTCCGTCGAGGGCGATCGCGCGTACCTTTGAGTACATGACCTCAGTAGCGATCTACCTACGGTTGTCCCGTGAGGCCGACGACAGCGCCTCACTCGACACCCAGCGCGCTGCCTGCCACCGATGGCTGACCGCCAACGATCATGACCCCGCTGACGCCGTCGAGTACGTGGACAACAACGTCAGCGGCGCGAAGCCCATTGAAGAACGCCCCGGGCTCCGTGCGCTCATGGCGGCCCGCCCTGACGTGGTGATCACGTGGAAGCTGGATCGCTTCGCCCGGTCGGTCGCGGAGTTCCTTCGGCTCGTGGCGTGGGCTGAGGCGGCGGGCATACGGCTTGCCACGACAGACAACACGGTGAACACGCTGACGCCGACCGGTCGCATGGTCGCCACCGTTCTTGCTTCGCTCGCTGAGTGGGAACGGGGGATGATCTCCGCCCGAATCAGCGAAGGGCACGAAACCCGGCGCAGCTTGGGGCGCTGGGGGGCCGGACGTGCACCGTTCGGGTACAAGACGGTCCGCCGGGACGGTGCCGCATACCTTGAGATCGACGACGCCCAAGCTGCTCAAGTTCGCACAGCGGTGAGGGAATTGATCGACGGGGGCACCGTCGCCGGGACAGCGCGCACGACTGGCTTGAGTGAACCCCAGTGGCGACGGATGCTCAAGGCGCCGACGTTCCGGGGACAGCGCGCCCATAAGGGAAAGTTGGTCGTGGCCGCTGACGGGGTGACTCCGGTCGCGTTCGCCGAACCGATCCTGTCTGCCGCTGAACTGATGGCTGTCCGCCAACGGATGCTCGACCTTGCGACCGGGGCTGACCGTGCTCCTCGTCAGGCAGCGCCCCTATGCGCTGGAATGGCGTTCTGTCACCGCTGTGACGGTCGGTTGAACGGAGGCACCAGCGACAAGGGGGTGCGGCTCTACAGATGCAAGGCTGGTCACGTCACCATCTACGCAGAGACCCTTGACCAACGGGTTGAGGCCGAATTTCTCAAGGTGTGGGGACGCTTCAATGAAGTCAACGTTCACCTTGAAGGCGGCAATGACCTTTCGGCGGAGATGATCGAAGCCCAGGAGCAAGCGGCGCGCATCGGTGCCCAGATGGCGACGGCCGGACCGCTGATGATGGGCACGTACGAAGAGATGGGCGCCAAGCTCGAAGCCGCCTATGCCGCACTCGTGGCCGCACATGACCCCGAAGTTCGCGAAGTGGCCACACCGACTGGTCGCACCATGGGCGAAGCATGGGCAGTGCTGGATGATGCAGGTAAGAGCCGGCTGCTTGAAGCAATGCACCTCACGGTGACGCTGTACCCGAAGCAATGGGCAGAGCGCCTTGAAATCACGTGGGGTCCGGCCGATCCTGAGGAGATTCGGCAGGACCTCTTGGACGACATCGCTGCACAGGAAGGCTTGTAAGCCTGCCTGAGCGCCGTTCGCGGCCCGTTGCTGGATTCCCTCCAGTGGCGGGCCGTTCGTGCTTCCTGGGGGCGTTGCTGGCTCGCTGTCCTTCAGCGGCGGAGCGATGACAGAATGACAGTTCGCCCTCCTTTTTTGGTTGCGCATAGAAAACTTAGAGAAAAACAGATTGTGGGTCTGTTCCGTCATCTCGTCATCGTGACGGCCTCACTGTCACCCTCGGATGGGTGGTTGCGGCGACGATGGGACGGTCGACCGGCCGGGGTGTACCCAGGCGGGGACCCCTGCCCCGCCCCAATCCTGACCGGCAGGGAGGGAAAACTCTCGCATGGCAACTGGGGGCTTTTTGCGGGGGAGGAGTAGTCGCTACGTCGGGTAGCGAACCCTCCCAATCCGTCACCGTGCGTAACCGTGACGGTCCAAAATGCCAAACTGACCCCCTATTCCCATCTCTCTCTAAATTCCCATCTCTCTCTAACGCGCGTTAGAAGAAAGGGAAACGGGGGGTTAGTTTGTCAGTTTGCACACGTGCGGGCGAGAGGGGGAGGCGGGTGACCCCGTTGAGGCGACCCGAGTGACTGTTAGGTGTCTGCTCCTCTCGGCCGGTACGGGTCTGGCGCTCGAGAGGGCGCGTGCGCGGTTGTGGCGCAGCGTGACGACCAGTGAAGCGTCTATCAAACGATGGTTTGCGAGACGGTCCGCCGAACGCTGCCAGGGGGCCGGATGGGCGCTCAAAACCCGTCTCAAAACCTGCCGCAAGCCTCTGTTGTTCTGAGATGAGTTATGAGACTGTCTCGCCATGGACACGAACACGGGACACCTCATCGGGTACGCGCGAGCCTCAGGCGACGACCAGGAGGCGCAGTTGCAGCTTGACGCGCTCAAGGAAGCGGGTTGCTCCCGGGTCTTCACCGACAAGGCGAGCGGAAAGAACACGGAGCGCCCGGAGCTGACGGCCGTTCTCGACTACGTCCGCCCCGGGGACATCCTGTGCGTGTGGAAGCTGGACCGGTTCGCGCGCTCGCTGATCGACCTGGTGAACATGGTGGACGCTCTTGCCGCGCGGGGCGTCGGGTTCAAGGTGCTCACGGGGGCGCTGGCGAGCATCGACCCGAACACCCCGGACGGTCGCCTCATGCTCCAAGTCGTGGGCGCGATGGCGGAGTTCGAGCGGTCGTTGATTCGGGAGCGGACGCGCGCGGGTCTCGACGCTGCCAAGGCGCAGGGGCGCACGGGTGGACGTCCGGCGGTCATGAACGCTGACAAGCTCGCTGCTGCCAAGGCGCGCCGGGCGAAGGGGGAGAGCGTTACAGCGGTTGCTAAGGCAGTGGGTGTGTCCCGGGCGACGTTGTACCGGGCGCTTGCCGACACGGAGTGATCCGACACCGACCCGAGAGACCGTTCACCGATGGGTGGGCGGTCTCTCTCGTGTCCGGGCGCTGACGTTACGGACGCTTGGGTGCCGCACCGTTCCAGAGTTCCTCGCCATGCTCGGTGAACCGGTCGAACATGCCACCGTCGCCCCGCTTGTGGAGGTGGAGGAGCGGGGAATCGTGGCCGACCAGTCGGGCGAGGTGGGGAGTCACGAGCGCGTCGGCATCGAAGCGGAACACCGACAGGCTCACATGGTTGATCGCGTCTTCTGGGGTGCTGAAGCGTGTCTCAAGACCCTCCAGGGGGCCGAGACGGTCAAGGTGCTCCAGAGTGATGCGGATGCGTGTGGAGACAGTCAAGGCCACGTCCTCGATGCTTTCCCGCTGACGGGTCACGTCGCCGTCGGGGTCGCCCAGCAGGAAGCGGACGCGACACCCAGAAGCGACCTTCCGGCGCAGCGTGTCAGGGAACGCGGGAACCTGGGTCCACAGGAAGTAGTTGGTGTATCCGGCGAAGAACAGGTCTGTGGTGGCATCGCTGATCAACTCGCTCCACACCGTTGACGGGCACGCGGAACGGTACGGGTAGCTGTGGACTAGTTCGCGGTCGTGGCCGCTCTTGATGCGGTCCTTGACTACTTGCGGCCAGATCATTTCCTCGTCCACTCCCAACGCCCGAGAGGCGTCATCGCGGTTCCGTGCGTGGGGCGTCAGCTCGGCATCCGCTAGCCATCGCTCGATCGTCTTGCCAGTCACACCAATATGCCCGGCAAGCTGACGCGTGCTGACACCGGCATCCGCCATAGCCGATCGTAGGGCAGAGTTCAAGAGGTCCCCCGTAGACGTTTGGGCCTTTCCGTGACCGTAGCGAAGAACGGCCCAACTGTCGTTCGTTCGGAGTGGATACGTCCATGAGGGCGCGCCACGATTGCGCAATGAGCGAACCCACGAGGTATCAGACGGACCCGTTGGAACTGCCGTTGCGTATGGAGTTGGAGCCGACCCCGATGGAGGGGTGTCCGGGCTGTGTCGAACTCGCGAACGTGCGGGACCGTGCGCGTACCGGCGGAGACATGACCACGGTGTCCGACTGCAACGTCTACATGAAGCGGCACCCGGAGGGTCACGGGTGATCGCGCGGGCGGATATCGGCGCTCGGGTGGAGGACGCTGCGGGCCGTGTCGGCATCCTGCGGGACGTGATCCCGGATTTCGAAGATCCGGCCGAGTCACCGGGGCTGCGCCGTAAGCGCCCTACGGCGTTCCTGTGGCCCGTGGGCGGGGGCGCTGAGTGGCTGGTGCCCCCGGGTGACGTGAGGCGCGCCCCGTAGGCCGGGGGCAATCACATGTACGAGTGGGACGAGGTCATGGACGTCGTCAAGCGGGCCGTCGCCGCCGTCGAGGCCCGTGCCGGACGCGTCTCCCTCGTACTGAAGGCCGACATCAGGCCCGGTGTCACCGACGGCCTGACGTCCAAGGTCGAGACCGTCGAGCGGTACCTCGCGGACTGACGCACCTGCGCACCCCGGAGACCCCTCTCGCCGCACGGCGAGGGGGGCTTCGTCATCCGGGGTGCGTTTTTTCGGGCTTCACCGCCAGCGCGATCCCGAGCGGCGTCCGCTCGTACAGCACCTGGTGCCCGTACCGCCGCGAGGTCAGCAGCCCGGCCGCCCGCAGCACGGACAGATGCTCCGACACGGAGGACGGCGCGAGGCCGAGCCGGTGGGCGAGGGCGCTCGTCCCCGCCGGTTCGTCGAGCATGCACAGGACGTCGGCCCGCGCCCGCCCGAGCAGCCGCGCGAGCGTCTGAGGCGTACGGTCGGCGGGTTCCGTCCACAGACCACCGATCCCGCGGGCCGGATAGATCACCGCGGGCTGGTAGGGCGGCTCGTACCCGCTGACCACATCCGGCCAGGCGAAGACGCTCGGCATCAGGACGAGACCCTGCCCGCCGAGCACCCGGGAGTGCCGGCCCCGCATGCCGACGAGCGTGAGCGTCGAGTCCGCCCAGCTCAGCTGGGGACTCAACTCACCGAGCAGCCGCGCGAAGCCGACTGCGGCGAGCCGACGCGAGTGGTACGCGATGTCCGCCTCCAGCAACGCGCGCAGCCGCGGCCAGTCCGGCTCGACCAGGACCCGCCACGCCTGTTCCAGAAGCGCGGACAGCTCCCGCTGCGCGCGGGCGGGATCGTCGAGCATCGCCCGTCCGGCGGGGGAGTCCAGCGCCCCTGGCTGGTCGGCGAGCGTCAGCGCCAGATCCTCATGGATGAGCAGCGGATCGATGGCGCGTACACCGGCGATCTCCTCCTCGAACGACGCGTAGGGCCCGATCGGCGGCGGGCAGAGAAAGTCCGGATTGTGTCCGCTCTCCGGCATCAGCGACCACAGCGGTCCGAGGTCGAGCCCGGCTGCGGCGCTCCGGATGCGCCGCAGCCACGGCTCGTGGTAGCCGTGGTTCCCGGGGCGCAGGAGGGTGCGGACCGCCTGTTGCGTCTCCCAGAGCGGGGAGAGGGCGAATCTGCAGCGCAGCAGATCGCTCTCGTCGAAATGCAGATGGAACGGCATCGGCGCACCTCGCGAAGATTCGGTGTCAGCCGAAAGTTTATGGAGTGCGACCGTGCTCCTCCACGCTGCGTCCATGCCGAGCAACAGCCCCGCCCCTGCGGGCGGCCCCCTCGATGCGGTGGACCCCCCGAGCGGCCCGACGGGCCCATCACCCCAGGCATCGTCAGCCGCATGCCGCACAGCGAAGGCCGACCCCACGGGAGCGGCGCCGTCCCCGGCCCCGTCCCCGGAGCGCGCCGACGCCATCGACCCGAGCCCGTCGCCCGCGCTCCGGGCTCCGGCTTCCGTCCCGGACACCGGCACACCCCGCGGCTACCGCGCCGTCTTCGGCGTACGGGAGTTCCGTGCCGTCTTCGCCGCACACCTGCTCTCCCTCCTCGGCGTCGTCGTCAGCGAGCTCGCGCTCACCGTCCTCGTCTACGACCTCACCGGCTCGCCCCTGCTCAGCGCTCTCACCTTCGCGCTCGGCTTCCTCCCGTACCTCGTCGGCGGCACCCTCTTCGCCGGGGTCGCCGACCGCTACCCCGCCCGCCGGGTCCTGGTCACCTGCGATCTGATCTGCGCGGGCTGTGTCGCCGTGATGGCGCTGCCCGGAACCCCCGTCGGCGGACTTCTCGCGCTGCGCTGTGTCGTCGCCTCCGTGTCGCCCGTCTTCACCGGGACGCGTACGGCCGCGCTCACCGACATCCTCGGCGAGGGTGACCTCTATGTACTGGGCCGCTCGCTGCTGCGGATCGTCTCGCAGAGCGCCCTGCTGATCGGCTTCGGCGTGGGCGGTGTGCTGCTCGCCGCGGTGTCCGCGCGCGGGGCGATCATGATCACCGTCGGGACCTTCCTCTGCTCGGCGGCGCTGCTCCGCTTCGGGACCCGGGACCGGCCTGCGCGCAGCGGCGACGGAGGTGGTGCCCTGCTCAAGGACTCGCTCGCCGGAGCCCGTACCGTCCTCGCCGACCGCAGGATCCGCGCCCTGATGCTGCTCTTCTGGCTGCCGGCGATGTTCGTCGTGGCACCGGAGGCGCTTGCCGCGCCGTACGCGGACGAGATCGGTGTCGGTCCGGTTGCGCTCGGACTCCTCATGTGCGCGATGCCGGTCGGCCACATCGGCGCCGAGCTGTACGCGGGCACCGTGCTCGCCCCGCGCCTGCGCTCCAGAATCGTGCTGCCGGTCGCCGCCACCGGGCTGCTGCCCCTCGTGCTGTACGGGTTCCGTCCCGGCGTGGTCCTGAGTGTCGTCGCGCTCGCGCTGGCCGGGGTGGGGGCGGCGTACATCATCGGTCTCGACCAGTGGTTCGTCGACGCCGTTCCGGAGGAACTGCGGGGCCGGGCCATGACCCTGCTCACCGCCGGGCTCATGACGGTCCAGGGCATCGGCATGGCACTCGCCGGGCTTGCCGCCGAATTCGTCCCCGTACATCAGGTGGTCGCCGGGGCCGCTGTGATCGGTACGGTGTGCACGCTCGTCCTCGTCCGCGAGGTCAGGAGCACGGAGCCCGTGCACGGTCCTCGGACCGAAGTTCGAGACGGGGCTGACCAGCATATGACCAGTGGGTAAGGTCGATGCCGTGCCGAAGCCGCTCAGTCTCCCCTTCGATCCCATCGCCCGCGCCGACGAACTCTGGCAGCAGCGTTGGGGCCCGGTGCCCTCGATGGGGGCCATCACCTCGATCATGCGCGCGCAGCAGATCCTGCTCGCCGAGGTCGACGCGGTCGTCAAGCCGTACGGACTGACTTTCGCGCGGTACGAGGCGCTGGTGCTGCTCACCTTCTCCAAGGCGGGCGAGCTGCCGATGTCCAAGATCGGTGAGCGGCTCATGGTCCACCCCACCTCCGTCACGAACACCGTGGACCGGCTGGTGCGCTCCGGCCTGGTCGCCAAGCGCCCCAACCCGAACGACGGCCGCGGAACCCTCGCCTCCATCACCGACAAGGGCCGCGAGGTCGTCGAGGCGGCGACCAAGGACCTGGTCGGCATGGAGTTCGGCCTCGGGGTGTACGACGCCGAGGAGTGCGCGGAGATCTTCGCCATGCTGCGGCCGCTGCGGATCGCGGCCCAGGATTTCAAGGAGCCGTAGGACAACATTTCGAGGCCCGGCCCGCTGCAAGATCGCCCAGGGCGTCCGGTTACGCTCGATTCCATGAAACGCAGTGTGCTGACCCGGTACCGGGTGATGGCCTACGTCACCGCAGTCATGTTGCTGGTGCTCTGCACCTGCATGGTCTTC
Organism: Streptomyces sp. NPDC014727; assembly: GCF_043083485.1. Lineage (NCBI taxonomy): Bacteria > Bacillati > Actinomycetota > Actinomycetes > Kitasatosporales > Streptomycetaceae > Streptomyces > Streptomyces sp. NPDC014727. Next base: position 203,777 of record NZ_JBIBYR010000010.1, read on the forward strand.
AAGTACGGCTTCGACATGGGCAAGGATCTGACGCTCGTCGTCTCCCAGATCCATGGCGTGCTCTACATCATCTACCTGATCTTCGCCTTCGATCTGGGCTCCAAGGCGAAGATGCCGGTGGGCAAGCTGCTCTGGGTGCTGATCTCCGGCACCATCCCGACGGCCGCGTTCTTCGTCGAGCGCAAGGTCGTCCGCGAGATCGAGCCGCTGGTCGCCGACGCTTCCCCCGTGACCGTCAAGGCCTGAACCGCGGGCCGGGCTCCCGGCCGCACCGCACCACCCGCACCACCCGAACCGCCCCGTGCGAAGCACCGGGCGGTTTGCCATCGACATTTACTAGGACGTCCTAGTAAATTCGATGGTATGGACGCTGACGCGATCGAGGAGGGCCGCCGCCGCTGGCAGGCCCGTTACGACAAGGCCCGCAAGCGTGACGCGGACTTCACCACGCTCTCCGGAGACCCCGTGGAGCCCGTGTACGGCCCCCGTCCGGGGGACGCGTACGAGGGCTTCGAGCGGATCGGCTGGCCCGGCGAGTACCCCTTCACCCGGGGGCTCCACCCGACCGGCTACCGGGGCCGGACCTGGACCATCCGCCAGTTCGCCGGCTTCGGCAACGCCGAGCAGACCAACGAGCGCTACAAGATGATCCTCGCCGCGGGCGGCGGCGGGCTCAGTGTCGCCTTCGACATGCCGACCCTGATGGGCCGCGACTCCGACGACCCCCGCTCGCTCGGCGAGGTCGGGCACTGCGGCGTGGCCATCGACTCCGCCGCCGACATGGAGATCCTCTTCAAGGACATCCCGCTCGGCGACGTCACGACGTCCATGACGATCAGCGGGCCCGCCGTCCCCGTCTTCTGCATGTATCTGGTCGCCGCCGAGCGCCAGGGCGTCGACCCGGGCGTCCTCAACGGCACGCTCCAGACGGACATCTTCAAGGAGTACATCGCGCAGAAGGAGTGGCTCTTCCAGCCCGAGCCCCATCTGCGCCTCATCGGCGACCTGATGGAGCACTGCGCCCGCGACATCCCCGCCTACAAGCCGCTCTCCGTCTCCGGCTACCACATCCGGGAGGCCGGGGCGACGGCCGCGCAGGAGCTCGCGTACACCCTCGCCGACGGCTTCGGTTACGTGGAGCTCGGCCTTTCCCGCGGGCTGGACGTCGACACCTTCGCGCCCGGTCTCTCCTTCTTCTTCGACGCGCACCTCGACTTCTTCGAGGAGATCGCCAAGTTCCGCGCGGCCCGCCGGATCTGGGCCCGCTGGATGAAGGAGACGTACGGCGCCGAGACCGACAAGGCGCAGTGGCTCCGCTTCCACACCCAGACCGCCGGTGTCTCGCTCACCGCCCAGCAGCCGTACAACAACGTCGTGCGGACGGCGGTCGAGGCGCTCTCCGCGGTCCTGGGCGGTACCAACTCGCTGCACACCAACGCCCTCGACGAGACGCTCGCGCTCCCCTCCGAGCAGGCCGCCGAGATCGCGCTGCGCACCCAGCAGGTGCTGATGGAGGAGACCGGCGTCGCCAACGTGGCCGACCCGCTGGGCGGTTCCTGGTACGTGGAGCAGCTCACCGACCGGATCGAGGCCGACGCCGAGAAGATCTTCGACCAGATCAAGGAGCGCGGCACCCGGGCCCACCCGGACGGGCAGCACCCCATCGGGCCCATCACCTCCGGCATCCTGCGCGGCATCGAGGACGGCTGGTTCACCGGCGAGATCGCCGAGTCCGCCTTCCGGTACCAGCAGTCGCTGGAGAAGGGCGACAAGCGCGTCGTCGGCGTCAACGTCCATCACGGCTCGGTCACCGGAGACCTGGAGATCCTGCGGGTCAGCCACGAGGTCGAGCGCGAGCAGGTCCGGGTGCTCGGCGGCCGAAAGGACGCCCGCGACGACGCCCGGGTCAAGTCGGCGCTGGACGCGATGCTGGCCGCCGCCCGTGACGGCTCCAACATGATCGCGCCGATGCTCGACGCGGTACGGGCCGAGGCGACGCTCGGTGAGATCTGCGGGGTCCTGCGCGAGGAGTGGGGCACCTACACGGAGCCGCCCGGCTTCTGACGGGCGGGCGGCGGCGATCGGTGTCGCCTTCGGGCGGGCGAGTGCGGTCGCGAGGCCCGTACCGCCTCCAAAGGCGCACCGGGAGCGTCACCGTGCCCGGCCGTCGCGGCGCGCCCGGTTCACGCCGAGGCCGCCGCGCCCAGCCCCGCGAGCAGCAGCACGGTGAAGCGCCGGGCCCAGTCCGCGTCGACGGGCTCGGCGCTCACCAGGGTCCGGTGCACGACCGCGCCGGCGATCACATCGAAGATCAGATCGGCGGTCGTCGCCGCCACGGCCTCGTCCTGTTCGACGGGCAACTCCCCGCGTTCCTGGGCCCGTTGGCGCCCCTGAAGCACCAGCCGCTTCTGCCGGTCCACGATCGAGTCGCGGATCCGGGCCCGCAGGGCCTCGTCACGGGTCGACTCCGCGACCACCGCCATCAGCGCCGTCCGGGTCTCCGGCCGGTCCAGCAGCGCGGCGAACTGCAGAACCACCGCCTGCACGTCGGCCGACAGGCTGCCCAGGTCGGGCAGCTCCAACTCGTCGAAAAGGACCGCGACGGCGTCCACGACCAGCTCGTTCTTGCCTGCCCACCGCCGGTACAGAGTCGTCTTGGCGACTCCGGCCCGCGTCGCCACGTCGCCCATCGTCAGCTTCGACCAGCCGAGGTCCACCAGGGAGGCTCTGGTCGCCTCCAGGATCGCTTCATCGGCCGCGGCGCTGCGCGGACGCCCCGTTCGAACGGGTTTGGGGTGGCTGTGGCTCAGCATGCCGCGACCATACCGGTCAGTAAGGAGAACCGACCGGCCTCGTTCACCGTGAGACAGATCACCGAACACACTTGTGCGCGAGGGGTGCCCGGCAGTTACGCTACGGGTCGTAGCGTAAGGACGACGGTCGTGCCGTCGTGACGCCACGACCGAACGACAGCCACAGGCACCGGGTGGGGACCCGGCGCCGGAACGGGCCATTCAGGGGCCCTCGGGCCGTGTCTGTCCGTGCGCCCCGCACTCCGGTGGGGACCCGCGGACGGGTGCGGTTCCCGGATCGCTTTCCGTATCGGTGCGCCGAGGGGGGAGGATGTACGTATGCAGCCTAGGAACATGTCCATGAGCGGCGTCGTCGACCTCGCCGCGGTGAAGGCGGCCGGCGAGGCCAAGGTGAAGGCGGAGCAGGCCCGTGCCGAGGCCGCCCGGCAGGGGGGTGGCGGTGCGGTGTCGCCGTCCGCCCTGGTGATCGACGTCGATGAAGCGGGCTTCGAGAGCGATGTCCTGCAGCGCTCCGCCGAGGTCCCGGTCGTCATCGACTTCTGGGCCGAGTGGTGCGAACCGTGCAAGCAGCTGGGTCCGCTCCTGGAGCGTCTGGCCCGTGAGTACAGCGGCCGCTTCGTGCTGGCCAAGGTCGATGTCGACGCCAACCAGATGCTGATGCAGCAGTTCGGCATCCAGGGCATCCCGGCGGTCTTCGCCGTCGTCGCCGGGCAGGCCCTCCCGCTCTTCCAGGGCGCGGCCCCCGAGGCCCAGATCCGGCAGACGCTCGACCAGTTGATCCAGGTCGGCGAGGAGCGGTTCGGGCTCACCGGGATCGTGGTCGACCAGGACGCCGCCGCCGAGGGAGCCGACCAGGCTCCGGCCGAGGCGCCCGCGGGGCCGTACGACGCCCTGCTCGAAGCGGCCGTACAGGCCCTGGACGCCAGTGACTTCGCCGGTGCCATCCAGGCGTACCGGAACATCCTGTCCGACGACCCGGCCAACACGGAGGCCAAGCTCGGTCTCGCCCAGGCCGAACTCCTCGCCCGGGTCAAGGACATGGACCCGCAGCAGGTCCGCAAGGACGCCGCGGACAACCCCGCCGATGTCGCGGCACAGCTCGCGGCCGCCGACCTGGACCTCGTCGGCGGGCACGTCGAGGACGCCTTCGGCCGGCTCGTCGAGACGGTGCGCCGTCACTTCGGCGACGACCGGGACACGGCGCGGCTGCGGCTGCTGGAGCTGTTCGAGGTGATCGGCCCCGACGATCCGCGGGTCGGCGCCGCGCGCACGGCGCTGGCGCGGGTCTTGTTCTGATGTGACAACGAGGCCGTGGCACCCCCTGGGTGTCACGGCCGTTTTCGCGAGCGGGCGATAAGAGACGCCGCTGCTTTACCAAATCTTGATAAAAGTACGGCCTGTTACTCGCAGTAAATCACCCCTCGGGATCTGTCCGCATTAGGGGTTCGATCCTCCCTTTCGTCCTTCCGCTCGGCGCCACCCTGTGTGGCCGGGCGATGCCACCCGGTCGCGCATCGGTTATCGGGCCGTTACTAGCGAGTAACGAACCCCCTTGTGCCACGGGCGGGAATGCACCACGATCGGCCACGCTCGGTCCAATAACGCCAGCCCGGCTGCCAGTCGGCGCGGCGGCCCTGTTGGGTCCCCACCGAGTGGGTCGGCGGCAGTGGCGCCGACTCCGGACAGGGGGGTTCCTGCCGTCCGGCAGGGCCTGTCCGAACAGGTTGCGCGTTCGCGCGGCCAGTGGTTGTCGCTCGGGGGTGATCGCCGGTGATTCGGACGCGGTTCCTGCCTCCGTGCGCGGCGCTCTCTTTCCGAGGACGTAGCACTTCTCCCATCCCAGGACGGGCCGAGGCCCGGACCGGAGATGTACGTCCGAGAAGGAGGAAAATTTATGAGTTCCCAGGTTCGTGGCGGCACCAGATGGAAGCGTTTCGCTCTGGTCATGGTGCCGAGCGTCGTCGCGACCGCCGCAGTGGGTGTCGGTCTCGCACAGGGCGCCCTCGCGGCGTCCTTCAGCGTGTCCGGCCAGAGCTTCAAGGTGCGCGCGGACAGTCTCGTCGGCCACAACTTCGTGCAGTACGGCTCCGTGGCCACGGGCAAGAGCCTTGAGGGCAAGGACGAGGCTCACGCCGTGGCCGTGTCCGGCTTCAGCGACGCCACGATCACCAACATGTGCCAGTCGGTGGTCACTCCGAACCTTCCGTTCGGCCTCGGTAACGTCACGCTGCAGCTGCACGCGGGTACGAACCCGAAGAAGCCGGTCGAGGCGACCAATCTGTACCTGGACGTCGCCGAGCTCGACGCGGACGCCGAGTTCACGAACATCGACATCGGTGTGGCTGCCGGCTCCGTCGGCAAGCCCGGCATCCAGTCCGGAACCGAGAAGGCCGTCAACCCGAACGGCTTCGCGCAGCGCGCCGAGGTGGCGAAGCTGACCGGCGTGAAGCAGACGGCGTGGGCGACCACCGCAGGCACCTTCAAGCTCAGCAACCTGAGCCTGCGGCTGAAGTCGGGCGTCAAGGAGTGCTACTAAGCGCTCGCCCGGGCGGCCGGGGTGCCCGCAACGGGCCTCCGGCTGCCCACCCATTCTCTTCTCACAGCAGTACCGGTTCCAGGGAGCTGTTTTCCATGAGCCCCGAGTCCACAGGGCAGAACGAGCACTACCTCCGCGTCCTCCGGCGGAGATTCCGCACCTGGCGGGGTAACCGGCCGTTCTGGGCGGGCCTGTTCACCATGGTGGGTGGTCTACCCATCGCGTACTTCCCGTACGCCAACATGCACCTCGGCAACGTCACGCTGGCGATGTCCACGACCGCCGGTGCCGGATCGCTGATCATCGGGGTCCTGCTGATCACGCTGGGCCTGACGATGTGGTTCCACCACATCGTCAGAGTGTTCGCCGGAGTCGCCGCGATCCTGCTGGCGCTGATCTCCATACCGGTCGCCAACATCGGCGGGTTCCTGGTCGGCTTCCTGTTCGCCCTGCTCGGTGGAGCGCTCTCCGTCTCCTGGGCCCCGGGCGAACCGAAGCCCGACCCCATGGACGCCGGTGCCCAGGGGCCGACGACCGAGGACGCCGGTCCCGGGACACAGGAGCCCGAACCCGAGTTCCACAGCACGGCGGCGGTGCCCCAGCAGCAGCCGGAGCAGCACGACACGACAGTTGAGGTCGACGGCGGGAGGCATCGTGCGGGGTGACGAGACGCAGCTGAACTCGACCGGGGAGGACCTCCGGACGAGAAGCGGGCCGCGCCACGCGGCCCCCCGGAAGTCGTTGCTGACGAAGCTGCACATACCTGCGGGCAAGGCCTTCGCGCTCGCCGCGATGCCCACGGCCGTCTTCGTGGGCATGGGGCTCACCCCCAAGCTCGCGCTGGCCGACGACAGCACGGACATTCCCTTCGCGCCCGGCCCCTGCGTGACCCGCTCCGACGAGCCGAGCGAGTCCCCGTCCCCGTCCCCGTCCGCGTCGGAGACGAAGTCGCCGTCCCCGTCCGCCACCGATTCCGTCGGCAAGCGCGACACGGCGACGCCGAAGCCCTCGGCGACCCCCTCGGCGACCGCGTCGGCGAGCGACGCGGCGAAGCCGGAGGCGAAGGCCGCCGACGCGCCCGCCGCCGCTGCGCCGAGCGCCTCGCCCACCCCCACGAAGTCGACGAACCCGCTCGACCCGCTGGGCGTCGGCGACGCGCTGAAGGACCTCTTCGACGGACCGGACAAGGCCACGGCGAGCCCGTCCCCGAGCGCGAGCACCGCGTCCCCGAAGCCGTCGCAGAGCGACACCGCCAAGCCGGCGGAGAAGGCCACGGAGAAGGCCGCGGGCGCCGCGAAGGAGACCGCCGACAAGACCGCCGCCGCCATCCGTGACGCCGCGGACAAGGCCGGCAAGCCGGTCAAGGAGCTCGACGACAGCGTCAAGGGACTCGACGCCAAGAAGGACGAGGACATCCCGGACGGCGCCAAGGAGCGCTTCCCGTGTCCGACGGCCGACCCCGAGGCGCTGGCCGCCGCCGACCTGGAGACCGGCGTCCCGCTGCTCCCGACCGACCCGTGGATCCTGGACAGCTCGCTGCTCACTCTCAACGGGCTCGACTACAAGGGCATCGTCGAGGTGAAGACGCAGGACGGCGCCATCAAGAAGGTGCTGAAGTTCACCGCGAGCTCCATCGACATCAAGGACCTCCACCAGCTGACGGTCGGTCCGAACGGGACCACGGCCCACGTCCAGGCACGTAAGGGCTCCACGTCCACCATCCGCAACGGCACCGTGACGATGTACACGGAGGAGCTGAAGGGCAATCTCTTCGGCCTCATCCCGGTCACGTTCAGCCCGCAGACACCGCCGCCGCTGAACGTGCCCTTCGCCTTCTTCACCAAGGTCAAGGTGACCCAGGCAGGCCAGTTCGGCGGCTCGCTCACGGTGCCCGGACTGCACAACTACTTCACCGGCGGCAACAGCTAGGGGGGTCCGTCCGGATCAGGCCGGATCGGCGAGCGGGGCACGCGAGCCTTGCATGATCCGAACGAGAGGCCCTGGCCGGCACCGACCCGTTCGGGAGCCGCACGAAAAGGCCTGTGGGCCGCACTCCGGAAGGAGCGCGGCCCACAGGCCTTTCCGCAGGGGTACAGGTCGCGTCAGTCGCGCGCCCCGCCTCCCACGTGGTGCACCCGCACCATGTTCGTCGTGCCCGGGATGCCGGGGGGCGAGCCGGCCGTGATGACCATCGTGTCGCCCTCGTTGTAGCGGTCCAGCTTGAGGAGTTCCGCGTCGACCAGGTCGACCATCGCGTCCGTGTTGTCCACGTGCGGGACGACGTGGGCCTCGACGCCCCAGCTCAGGGCGAGCTGGTTGCGGGTGGACTCGTCCGTGGTGAAGGCGAGGATGGGCTGCGCGGCGCGGTAGCGGGAGAGCCGGCGGGCCGTGTCGCCGGACTTGGTGAAGGCGACCAGCGCCTTGCCGTTCAGGAAGTCCGCGATCTCGCAGGCGGCACGGGCCACCGAACCGCCCTGGGTGCGGGGCTTCTTGCCCGGCACCAGCGGCTGGAGGCCCTTGGAGAGCAGCTCCTGCTCGGCGGCGACGACGATCTTCGACATCGTCTTGACCGTCTCGATCGGGTACGCGCCCACGCTGGACTCGGCCGAGAGCATGACCGCGTCCGCGCCGTCCAGGATCGCGTTGGCGACGTCGGACGCCTCGGCGCGGGTCGGCCGCGAGTTGGTGATCATCGACTCCATCATCTGGGTCGCCACGATCACCGGCTTGGCGTTCCGCCGGCAGAGCTCCACCAGGCGCTTCTGCACCATCGGGACCTTCTCCAGCGGGTACTCGACGGCCAGGTCGCCACGGGCGACCATCACACCGTCGAACGCCATGACGACGCCCTCCATGTGCTCGACGGCCTGCGGCTTCTCGACCTTGGCGATGACGGGGACCCGGCGGCCCTCCTCGTCCATCACCTTGTGGACGTCCTTGACGTCGTTGGCGTCCCGTACGAAGGAGAGCGCCACCAGGTCGCAGCCCATCCGCAGGGCGAACCGCAGGTCCTCGACGTCCTTCTCGGACAGGGCCGGGACATTGACCGCCGCGCCGGGCAGGTTGATTCCCTTGTGGTCGGAGACGACGCCGCCCTCGATGACGATGGTCCTGACCCGGGGACCGTCGACCGCGACGACCTTCAGCTCGACGTTGCCGTCGTTGATCAGGATCGGGTCGCCCTTGGCGACGTCGCCGGGCAGGCCCTTGTAGGTCGTGCCGCAGATCGACTTGTCGCCGGGGACGTCCTCCGAGGTGATGGTGAACTCGTCCCCGCGGACCAGCTCGACGGGGCCCTCGGCGAACTTGGCCAGGCGGATCTTCGGACCCTGGAGGTCGGCGAGGACACCGACCGCACGGCCGGTCTCGGCGGCGGCCTTGCGGACCCGGTCGTAACGACCCTGGTGCTCCTCGTGGCTGCCGTGACTGAAGTTGAAGCGTGCCACGCTCATGCCGGCCTCGATCAGAGCGACGAGCTGCTCATGGGAGTCGACGGCGGGACCGAGTGTGCAGACGATTTTGGAACGGCGCATGAGGCGGATCCTATCGGTTTGTTTCGCTGCGGAATATTCCGTCTGGTGGAAGGTACAAAGGGGCGCGGGGGTGCTCAGTTGTGGTCCTGTCCGACGAGCGCGAAGGTCTGGACGGCGATCTCCAGCTCCTCGTCCGTCGGTACCACGGCGACCGCGACCCGTGCGTGGTCCGGCGAGATCAGCCGCGATGCGCCGGACCGTACGGCGTTCAGATCCGCGTCCACCGCCAGACCGAGCTCCTCGAGACCGGCGATCGCAGCCTCCCGTACCGGTGCCGAGTTCTCCCCGACCCCCGCCGTGAACACCACGGCATCCACCCGCCCGAGGACCGCCGAATAGGCGCCGATGTACTTCTTCAGCCGGTGCACGTAGATGTCGAACGCCAGCGCCGCGCGCTCGTCGCCCGCGTCGATCCGGCGCCGGATCTCCCGCATGTCGTTGTCACCGCAGAGCCCGATCAGGCCGCTCCTCTTGTTGAGCAGTTCGTCGATCTCGTCCGTCGACATCCCCGCCACCCGCTTGAGATGGAAGGTGACGGCCGGATCGATGTCGCCGGAACGCGTCCCCATCACCAGCCCCTCCAGCGGGGTCAGCCCCATCGAGGTCTCCACGCAACGGCCGCCCGCCACCGCCGAGGCCGAGGCGCCGTTGCCCAGGTGCAGCACGATGACATTGACCTCCTCGGGGGTACGCCCCAGGAGCTCGGCGGCCTTGCGGGAGACATACGCGTGCGAGGTGCCGTGGAATCCGTAGCGCCGGATCCGGTGCGCGTCGGCGGTCTCGGTGTCGATCGCGTACCGCGCCGCGTACTCCGGCATCGTGGTGTGGAACGCCGTGTCGAAGACCGCCAACTGTGGAAGGTCCGGGCGCAGGGCCCGCGCGGTACGGATGCCGACGATGTTCGCCGGATTGTGCAGCGGGGCCACCGGGATCAGGCGCTCGATCTCCTTCAGCACCTCGTCGTCGACGACCACCGGCTCGGTGAAGCGCAGCCCGCCGTGCACCACCCGGTGCCCGATCGCCGCCAGTGCGGGGGAGTCCAGGCCCAGCCCGTCGGCGGCCAGCTCCTCGGCCGCGGCCTTCAGCGCGGACTCGTGGTCGGCGATCGGGCCGATCCGCTCACGCGGCTCGGCGCCTTTGCCGACCAGCGGGGTGTGCACCAGCCGGGAGGTCTCCTCGCCGATCCGCTCGACCAGTCCGGCCGCGAGGCGGGAGTGGTCGCTCATGTCCAGGAGCTGGTACTTCACCGACGACGAACCGGAGTTGAGAACGAGGACGCGACGCGCGGCCGCGGTGGAAGGACCGTCTGCGGTCGGGGTGGTCATGCGGTTCGCTCCTCGCTCTGCGCCTGGATCGCCGTGATGGCCACGGTATTGACGATGTCCTGGACCAGGGCGCCCCGGGACAGATCGTTGACGGGCTTGCGGAGGCCCTGGAGCACCGGACCCACGGCCACCGCGCCCGCCGAGCGCTGCACGGCCTTGTAGGTGTTGTTGCCGGTGTTCAGGTCCGGGAAGATCAGCACCGTCGCCTGGCCCGCCACCTCGGAGCCCGGCAGCTTCGTCGCGGCCACGCTCGGCTCCACCGCGGCGTCGTACTGGATGGGGCCCTCGATCCTGAGGTCCGGCCGGCTCTCGCGGACCCGGTTCGTCGCCTCGCGCACCTTGTCGACGTCGGCGCCCGATCCCGAGGTGCCCGTCGAGTACGACAGCATGGCGATCCGCGGCTCCACACCGAAGCGCGCGGCGGTGGCGGCCGACTGGATCGCGATGTCCGCGAGCTGTGCCGCGTCCGGGTCGGGGTTGACCGCGCAGTCGCCGTACACCAGGACCTTGTCGGCGAGGCACATGAAGAAGACGGAGGAGACGATCGAGGCGTCCGCCGGGGCCTTCCCGTCTCCCGCCGCCCCGCCCGACGCGCTCCGCGCGGCCCCCTTGGTCCTGATGATCTCGAAAGCGGGGCGGATCGTCGCCGCGGTGGAGTGCACGGCCCCGGAGACCATGCCGTCCGCGAGCCCCTCCCGGACCATCAGCGTGCCGAAGTAGTTGACGTCCGCGACGACGTCGTACGCCAGCTCCAGGGTGACCCCGCGATGCGCGCGCAGTTGTGCGTACCGCTCGGCGAACGCCTGGCGCAGTTCGGAGGAGTGCGGGTCGATGAGCTGGGTGGCGGCGAGGTCGATGCCGAGGTCGGCGGCCTTCTTGCGGATGACGTCGGGGTCACCGAGGAGCGTGAGGTCGCAGACGTCGCGGCGCATCAGCACGTCGGCGGCGCGCAGCACCCGTTCCTCGGTGCCTTCCGGCAGGACGACCCGGCGCCGGTCGGCGCGGGCCTGTTCCAGCAGTTCGTGCTCGAACATCATCGGGGTGACACGGCCGCTGCGGGCCACCGAGATCCGGTCCAGCAGGGCGCCGGTGTCCACATGGCGCTCGAAGAGGCCGAGCGCGGTCTCCGCCTTTCGGGGCGTCGCCGCGTTCAACTTGCCTTCCATCGCGAAGAGTTGCCCCGCGGTGGGGAAGGAGCCGCCGGCCACCGAGACGACCGGGGTGCCCGGTGCGAGTCGCGCGGCCAGCTTGAGTATCTCCTCGCCGGGGCGCTCGTCCAGGGTCAGCAGCACACCCGCGATCGGCGGGGTCCCGGCGCTGTGCGCGGCCAGTGAGCCGATCACCAGGTCCGCCCGGTCCCCGGGCGTGACCACCAGACAGCCCGGGGTCAGCGCGTTCAGCATGTTCGGCAGCATCGCGCCGCCGAAGACGAAGTCCAGCGCGTCCCTGGCCAGCCCGGAGTCGTCGCCGAGCAGCACCGTGCCGCCGAGCGCCGCGGTGATCTGGGCGACGGTCGGCGCGGAGAGCGCGGCATCGTCCGGCAGTACGGAACAGAGGACGGGGAGCTGGGCCGCCAGCCGCTCGGCGATGGCATCGCGGTCCTTGGCCGCCACCCGGTTCACGACCATCGCGAGGACGTCGCAGCCCAGACCTGCGTACGCGCGGTAGGCGTTGCGGGCCTCGGCCCGTACGGACTCCGCGGTCTGGTCCTTCCCGCCGACCACCGTGATCACGGAGGCACCGAACTCATTGGCGAGACGGGCGTTGAGCGCCAGTTCGTCGGGCAGCTGGGTGGCGGCGAAGTCCGTGCCGAGGACCAGCACCACCTCGTACTTCCGGGCCACCTGGTGGAAGCGTTCGACGAGCTGGGAGACCAGCTCGTCCGTACCCTGTTCCGCCTGGAGCGCGGATGCCTCGTGATAGTCCAGACCGTAGGCCGAAGCGGGGTCCTGGGGGAGCCGGTAGCGGGCCCGCAGCAGTTCGAACAGCCGGTCGGGTCCGTCGTGGACGAGCGGCCGGAACACCCCGACCCGGTCCACCTGACGCGTCAGGAGCTCCATGACTCCCAGATCGACGACCTGACGGCCGTCTCCCCGGTCGATACCGGTCACGTACACGCTGCGCGTCACGCGTGCTCTCCCGTCCAATTCTGTGGTTTGGGATGGTATTGCCATGTTGACGATACCTGTGGGGCCCGAGGCGCCGCCCGCCGGGCGAGAGGCCGTGAGCGCGGGGGTGCGGGCCCCCTCCGTCCGTCCGGTCGGACCGCCGTCGGATCCACTGCCGTGTCCGGCGGGGCACCCCGCGTCGGCCGGGAGCGCGAGGTCCAGACCTGACGTGGGACAATCGTGGTGGCTCACGGTACGGGGGATTCTGTAGTCGCCCCCGAAATGCACGACACTAGCGAGCAGGAGATACAGCACGATGCGCATCGGAGTTCTCACCGCAGGTGGCGACTGCCCAGGCCTGAACGCAGTGATCCGGTCGGTCGTGCACCGAGCCGTGGTGGGTCACGGCGATGAAGTCATCGGTTTCGAGGACGGGTTCAAGGGACTCCTCGACGGTCACTTCCGCCCCCTCGACCTCAACGCGGTCAGCGGCATCCTGGCCCGTGGCGGGACCATCCTCGGTTCGGCCCGGCTGGAGCGCGACCGGCTGCGCGAGGCCGCGGAGAACTGCGCCGAGCTGAGCCGCCGTTACGGCATGGACGCGCTGATCCCGATCGGCGGCGAAGGCACGCTGACCGCGGCGCGGATGCTGTCGGACGCCGGAATGCCCGTCGTCGGTGTTCCCAAGACCATCGACAACGACATCTCCGCCACCGACCGCACGTTCGGCTTCGACACAGCGGTGGGCGTCGCCACCGACGCCATAGACCGCCTCAAGACCACCGCCGAATCGCACCAGCGGGTCATGGTCGTCGAGGTGATGGGCCGGCACGCCGGCTGGATCGCGCTGGAGTCCGGAATGGCGGGCGGTGCGCACGGCATCTGCCTCCCCGAGCGCCGCTTCCAGGTCGAGGACCTGGTCAAGATGGTCGAGGAGCGCTTCGCGCGCGGCAAGAAGTTCGCGGTCATCTGCGTCGCCGAGGGCGCGCACCCGGCCGAGGGTTCCATGCCGTACGCCAAGGGCGAGATCGACCAGTACGGTCACGAGCGCTTCCAGGGCATCGGCAACCGCCTGGCCATCGAGCTGGAGACCCGGCTCGGCAAGGAGGCCCGGCCCGTCATTCTCGGCCATGTGCAGCGCGGCGGCACGCCGACCGCGTACGACCGGGTGCTCGCCACCCGCTTCGGCTGGCACGCGGTGGAGGCCGCGCACCGGGGCGACTTCGGCCGGATGACGGCCCTGCGCGGCAACGACATCGAGATGGTTCCGCTCGCCGACGCCATCACCCGGCTCAAGACGGTGCCCGCGGACCGGATGGACGAGGCCGAATCGGTCTTCTGACCCCGTACGCCCGAGGCGGCGTCGCAGACGGCGGCCGACAACCCCGACTGTCCCTCCCGTGGACGGTCGGGGCCGCTCGCCGTCCTGCGGCCCGCGGCCACCGAGGCGGTGCGGATGGGCTGCGACCAAGAGGCCCGCACGTGGCCGACGGCTGAGAACGGCACGGTCACCGGGAGCCGCACGGCTCAGGCGCTCGCCCCCTCCACCCCCGCCGTCCGCCAGAACCGTTCCACGATCTGCGCCAGGAACTCCCGCCCCGCGTCGCCCGTCGCCCCGGCGCGTTCCGTGCCGGTGCTGCTCCAGCTGAGCGTCGACACCATCAGCGCCTGGTAGTCGGTGTGCAGCTGCTCCATCACGTCCTGCAGAAATCCGCGCTCCAGCGGAACCAGCCTGGCCACCGACCGGACATGCGCCTGCCAGCGCGTCGTCACCGCGCCGCGCAACAGCTCCGCCAGATCCTCCTCCCGGCCGGACACGGCCACGAACCCGGCGGCCGTCAGCCCCAGCACCTCGCTGAGCACCGCGGACTGGCGTTCATTGCCGCGCCAGCGGCCCGACTCCTCCATCCGCAGATACGCGGAGGTGCTCAGCCCCAGCAGACGCGCCAGTTCCTCCGCGGCCAGCTCCCGGGCCACCCGGTGCTCCCGCAGAGTGCGCGCGGCGGTGAGCAGCTCGCCCGGCGAGCACCACAGCACCCCGGCCAGGGCCGTGAGTTCGTACTCGCTCGGGACGGTGAGCCCCCGCTCCCAGGCGACCACCGTCTGCGTGCTGACCCGGAGTCCGTACTGGGCCCCGAGGCCGTACGCGACATGGCCGGGAAGCATCCCCAGGGCCTCGCGGAGTCGGCGCGCGGCGGGAGCGTTGAAGGGCGGGGAGGGGTGCACGGCCCCACCGTAGGAGTCAGCAGGTGGCCTGACTACGGTGTGTTCCACCGAGATCACGGCTCGTAGGAACGTCCTAGCCGGCCGGACGACGGCCCGTGCGGGGTGTGCGGCTCAAAGCCGTGGAGGTATCGCTCGTGGACGAGGGAGCCGCGGTGCATCACCACGAACGCGTCCGTCCGGGCGGCGGCGGACAGTTCGGCAGTTCGAGCGTGCCCCCGCCGGGCGTGGAGATCTTCATGGCATCGAGGTCGGACGTCGCTTCGGGCAGTTCGCGGGCTCGCTCCCCGCCCCGCCACACGGCCCGGCTCGGTGAGAGCTCGCGGCCGGCGGATGTGGAGCCGACAGGTGTCCGGCGCCGCACCGGCTCAGCGCCCCTGGGCCACCCACCGGTAGTACAGCTCCGGACGCCCGATCTGGCCGTACTGCGGGCTGCGCACCGCGCGCCCCACCGTCACCAGGTGCTCCAGATATCGTCGCGCGGTGATCCGCGAGATGCCCAGCTCCGCCCCGGCCGCACCCGAGGTCACGCCGTCCGGAGCGGCCCGCAGGACGCGGGTGACGGCCTCCAGCGTCGGGCCGCTCAGCCCCTTCGGCAGCCGGGACGGCTGCGGAGCGCGCAGCGCGCCGAGCGCCCGGTCCACCTCGTCCTGGCCGCTCGCCTCACCGGCCGCCGCGCGGAACTCGGCGTAGCGGACCAGCCGGTCGCGCAGGGTCGCGAAGGTGAACGGCTTCAGCACGTACTGGACGACACCGAGCGACACCCCTTCCCGGACCACCGCGAGATCGCGTGCCGACGTCACCGCGATGACATCGGCCGAGTGCCCGGCCGCGCGCAGCGAGCGCAGCAACTGCAGACCGTGTCCGTCGGGCAGATAGAGATCCAGCAGCAGCAGATCGACCGGCACGCGGTCCAGCGCCCGCACCGCCTCGGCGCGCGAGTGCGCGACCGCGGCCACCGTGAATCCGGGCACCCGGCCCACGTACAGCCGATGGGCGTCCGCCGCGACGGGATCGTCCTCGACGACCAGCACCTGGATCATGCATGGGCCTCCTTCGTGGTGTGGGTCGTGCGGTCGCCGCCGGCCAGCGGCAATCGCACCGTGAACTCCGCACCGCCGTCGGGGCCGCGGCCCAGCGTCACCGTCCCGCCGTTGCGGTGCACCGCCTGCCGGACGAGGGCCAGGCCGATGCCCCGGCCCGCGCCGTGCGTCGACCAGCCCCGGTCGAACACCTCGGCGGCGTCGTCCGGATCGATCCCGGCCCCGGAGTCGGCGACCCGCAGCAGCAGCTCGCCCTCGTCCGCGAGCGCGGTGACGGTGACCCGCGCACGGGCGGCCCGGCCCGGCCCGGCCGCCCGCGGGGCAGGCACGGATTCCGGACCGGGCGCACCGGCCACCGCCTCCGACGCCGCGTCCACCGCGTTGTCGATCAGATTGCCGAGGACCGTCACCAGATCCCGGTGCGGCAGCGTCGCGGGCAGGGCGCCGTCGTCGATCAGGCTGTCGTCCGCCAGCACCAGCTCCACCCCCCGCTCGTTCGCCTGCGCCGCCTTGCCGAGCAGCAGCGCCGCCAGCACCGGCTCGGCGACCGCGTCCACCACCCGGTCGGTGAGGGCCTGGGCCAGCTCCAGTTCCGCGGTGGCGAAACCCACCGCCTCCTCGGCCCGCCCCAGTTCGATCAGCGAGACGACGGTGTGCAGCCGGTTCGCCGCCTCGTGCGCCTGCGAGCGCAGCGCCTGGGTGAACCCCCGCTCGGAGTCCAACTCGCCGGACAGTGCCTGGAGTTCCGTGTGATCGCGCAGCGTCACCACCGTGCCGCGCTGCTCCCCGCCCACCACCGGGCGGGTGTTGACCACGATCACCCGGTCCGCCGTCAGATGCAGCTCGTCGACCCGCTTCTCGGAGGCGAGCAGCGCACCGGTCAGCGAGGCCGGCAGATTCAGCTCAGTGATCCTGTGCCCGACCGCCTCCGGTCCGAGTCCGAGCAGCTCCCGGCCCGCGTCGTTGATCAACGCGATCCGGCGCCGCCCGTCGAGCATCAACAGCCCCTCGCGCACCGCGTGCAGCGTGGCCTGGTGGTAGTCGTGCATCCGGCTCAGCTCGGACGCGTTCATCCCGTGCGTGTGCCGCCGGAGCCGGGCGTTGATCACATACGTCCCGAGGCCGCCGAGCGCGAGCGCCCCGCCCGCCGCCATCCCCAGCGCCCCGAGCTGCGCCCGCACCTGCGAGGAGACCCGGTCGACCGTGATGCCCGCGCTCACCAGGCCGGTGATCCGGCCGCCGTCCCGGATCGGGGTGACGACCCGGATCGAGGGGCCGAGCGTGCCGGTGTACGTCTCCGAGAACGTCTCGCCGCGCAGCGCCCGCGCGGTGTGCCCGAGGAACCTCTCCCCGATCCGGTCGGCGTCCGGATGCGTCCAGCGGACCCGGTCCGGGGACATGATCGTGACGAAGGCGATCCCGGTGTCCGCGCGCACCTTCTCCGCGTACGGCTGCAGCACGGCGGACGGGTCCGGGGTGCGGATGGCCTCCCGTACGGACGGCGAGTCGGCGATCGCCAGGGCGGCGGCCCTGACCTGCCGGGTCGCGGTCTGCTTCGCCTGCTCACGGCCGGAGACGTAGGTGAAGAACGCACACCCGACCACCACGGCGGTGAGCAGCACCACCTGCATGGCGAAGAGCTGACCGGCCAGGCTGCGCGGGCGGGTACGGGGACGGGGGAAGCGCATGGCCACAGTGTGCCTGGCCGAAAACATATGAACGAAATGTACGTAACCGTGACCGGCGTCACAGCGAGGCGGGATAGTCGCCAAGCCCCCCAGGGACGGGGGAGCGACCCTGACGAGCCGAGGAGAACCCCGTGGGAGTGGCAGCCGCCAAGCGGGACCGTACGCATTATCTGTATCTCGCCGTGATCGCGGCTGTGGGCCTCGGCATCCTCGTGGGCTTCGCGGCCCCGGACGTCGCCGTCGAACTCAAGCCGATCGGCACCGGCTTCGTGAACCTGATCAAGATGATGATCTCGCCCATCATCTTCTGCACGATCGTGCTGGGCGTCGGTTCGGTGCGCAAGGCCGCCAAGGTCGGCGCGGTCGGCGGCCTCGCCCTGGGCTACTTCCTGGTGATGTCGACCGTCGCACTCGCCATCGGTCTGCTCGTCGGCAACCTCCTGGAGCCCGGCCAGGGCCTCCACCTCACCGAAGCGGTGCGCGCCGCCGGTGAGAAGCAGGCGGCGGGTGCGAGCGAGTCCACCGTCGACTTCCTGCTCGGCATCATCCCGACGACGATGGTCTCCGCCTTCACCGGGGGCGAGGTGCTGCAGACCCTGCTCATCGCCCTCCTCGCGGGCTTCGCGCTCCAGGCCATGGGGTCGGCGGGCGAGCCGGTCCTGCGCGGCATCGGCCACATCCAGCGCCTGGTGTTCCGGATTCTCGCCATGATCATGTGGGCGGCTCCGGTCGGCGCGTTCGGCGCGATGGCGGCAGTGGTGGGTGAAACCGGCGTCGACGCGCTGAAGTCCCTCGCGATCATCATGGTCGGCTTCTACGTCACCTGCGCGATCTTCGTCTTCGTGGTGCTCGGCACCATCCTGCGGCTGGTCGCCGGGGTCAACCTGATCTCTCTGCTGAAGTACCTGGGCCGCGAGTTCCTGCTGATCCTCTCCACCTCCTCGTCGGAGTCCGCCCTGCCGCGACTCATCGCGAAGATGGAGCACCTCGGGGTCAGCAGGCCCGTCGTCGGCATCACCGTGCCGACCGGCTACTCCTTCAACCTCGACGGCACCGCGATCTACCTCACGATGTCCTCGCTCTTCATCGCCAACGCGATGGGTGACCCGCTGAGCGCGAGTGAGCAGATCTCGCTGCTGCTCTTCATGATCGTCGCCTCGAAGGGCGCGGCCGGAGTCACCGGCGCGGGCCTCGCCACCCTCGCGGGCGGCCTCCAGTCGCACCGCCCCGGCCTGGTCGACGGCGTCGGCCTGATCGTCGGCATCGACCGCTTCATGAGCGAGGCCCGCGCCATGACGAACTTCGCGGGCAACGCGGTGGCCACCGTCCTCGTCGGTACCTGGACCAAGGAGATCGACAAGGAGCGGGTGGACCGGGTCCTCTCCGGTGCGCTCCCGTGGAACGACGAGATGCTCAACCAGGACGCCGGGCACGGCGACGGCACGGACAGCGTTCCCGAGCCGCGCGACGGCGACCGGGAGCCGGCCGCGGCGAAGGGCTAGACACCGGGCCCCGACCACCACACGGACACAGGGCCGTCGCGGAATCCTTCGCGACGGCCCTGTGCCGTCTTCTGCCGCGCTTCCTCCTTGCCTTGACGTCAGCGTCAAGGTCTACGGTCGAAGACATGCGAATCGGGGAGCTGGCCGAACGGGCCGGGACGACGACGCGGACCTTGCGGTACTACGAGTCACGTGGACTGCTGCCCGCGCGGCGGGCCGACAACGGGTACCGCGCGTACGACGAGGACGATCTGCGCCTCGTCCAGCAGATCCGGACCCTGCAGGACTTCGGGTTCGAACTGGAGGAGACCCGGCCGTTCGTCGAGTGCCTGCGTGCCGGCCACCCGGCCGGCGACGCCTGCCCCGCCTCGCTCGCCGTCTACCGGCGCAAGCTCGGCGAGCTCGACTCGCTCATCGAGCAGCTCCGGGCGGTACGCGCCCAGGTGGGCGCACAGCTCGCGAGAGCCGAGCTGGAGGCCGCGGCAGAACTTCCGGGCGGCCCGGAACCACGTTGTGAACTGGGAGGATGACAGATGATTCATGCGGCAGAGGGTGTGGCCGAGGTCACCGACGCGACCTTCGACGCGGAGGTGCTCGGGGCCGACCTCCCCGTCCTGGTCCAATTCACCGCCGACTGGTGCGGCCCGTGCCGCCAGCTCGCCCCCGTCCTCGGTGCCGTCGCCGCCGAGGAGGCCGGTCGCATCAAGATCGTCCAGATCGACGTCGACACCAGCCCCGGGATCGCGAGCAGGTACGCGGTGCTGGCGACGCCGACCCTGATGGTGTTCCGCTCCGGCGAACCCGTGAAGTCGATGGTGGGCGCCCGGCCCAAGCGCAAGCTGCTCCAGGAGTTGGAGGACGTGTTCGCGACGGCGTGAGACGGGGCACACGTCCGAGCCCCTCCACTCGGGCCCTGTCGGGAACGGCGGACCTCAACCGGGGATCAGAGCAGCGCCCGGCTCCAGTCGGCGGTGCCCAGCCTGCGGGTCTTCAGCGTGTCGAGGCGCCACTCGCCGTGCTTCTTGACTGCGGTGTAGAGCCGTTCGGAACGAAACGGGTGGCCGAGTGGATCACGGACGAGGAGTTCGCATCTGTTGGGCTTGGGACGGTGGACGGAGTGGAGTGTTTCGCGTTCATCCACTTCTGTCGGTGTCCCGATGCTGTGCGGACGGTAGGTGCGCGGGCGGACGCTGAGATAGGCCGACGCGAGTACGTCTCGCTCCGCACACTGTGCGCTGAGGTCCCGGTTCCGGTCCCGGGCCCGATCGGCGAGGGCGTCCCGTTCCCACTTCGCCATCCGGAGGATGAAGCCGCGTACGACTGCGACAGGGTCGTCGTAGTCCACTCGGGCGGGGTCCACAGACGGCCAGGAGAGAGCGGGCGGCTCTGCGACGGGTGGCGGGAGAACGGCGCCGGCTTCGCTGAGCAACCGATGGACGTGGGCTCCCCCCTCGGTGCCGCTCGATTCACAGCTCAGGGAGAGCGCATTCTCGCCGGAGCTGTCCGTCAGGGCGACACGCGCGGTGTGCTCAAGCAGGATTCGCACGGCGTCCGCGTGGCCCTGTTGGGACGCGAGCATGAGAGGAGTGCGATCGAAGTCGCCATTGGCGCTGTCAACATCGCCGCCGTGCGCAAGGAGCACCCGCACGAGGTGCGTGTTCCCTCGTGCTGCGGCCCAGCCCAATGGCGTGAAACCGACGGCGGTGTCACGTGCCTCGATATCTGCAGACGCTGCCAAGAGGACAGCGACCGTATCGAGGTGACCGCTTATGACCGCCTCAAGAAGGGGAGTTCTCCCCGTTCCCCGGTCACGCACCTCGACGTCGGACTGGGTCTGAACGAGTTTCCGCACTGATTCGGTGTCGCCGCTGCTGCTCGCACGCAGAAGTGTCATTGTCGTGATCCTTGATCGAGGGGTCTCCGCGGTGCTGGGCATCGTAGGCCGATGCCCGGGCTCGGGCACGTGTCAGGGGCGTTTGAGCAGGCCCCGCAGTTCGGCGACAAGACCGTGGACGTCCTCTTCCGCGTGGGCTCCCACGGCCTGCTCGCTCGTGGTGTCCGGGTCGGGTGTGCGGCAGGAGCGGCAGAGGCCGTCGGGGAGTGCTTCGGGAGGGCCGGGCGTGGCGCATTCGGCGCATTCCACCATCAGGCGGCGGACGGGAGTGCCCGGTGTGGGCGGTGCCGGCGTGGTGGGGAGGTGGGGTGGGATCTTGTCGGTGAGGCGGCGGCGTACGAAGCCGATGGGGGAGCCGACCCGGGCGGGGAGGCCGGAGGTGAGGGCGTGGGTGAGGTAGTCGGTGTCCACGCCTCGGGTGAACCACCGGGCGGCCAGGGGTTCCAGGACGGTGCAGTCGGCGGCGGACAGGGCCAGGCGCGGTTCGATTCGGCCCAGTCGAGCCAGGGCGAGGTACGCGGGCGAGGGGTGCGCCGGGGCGGGTTCGGGGGTTCGCTGCTGCGGTACGAGGGGCGCGGGCACGGGTACGGGCGCGGCGGGCTGTGCTGCGGGCTCGGCCGGAGTCACGGGGGCCGGGGCCTGAGATTCCGTCCCGGCTCGGGGAGGGATCGCCTCTTGGGCGGCCCGGTCGTTCTCGCTGTCCAGGAAGGCGTTCCACCATGCGTTGTCGCGAGCGGTCCGTGACCAGAAGGTCCGGGTGACCCAGCGGACTTGGCCGCGCTCCTCGACCCGGCACTGGGCGTGCCGCAGGTGACCCGCCACTGCCAGGGCTCTGAGGGCGCTGCCGACGGCCATCTGTCCGTACAGGGGGATGCTCTTGGCCAGCGACTTGATGTCCATGGCCGCGCCGTCGGGCAGATGGTCGACGTATCCGGCGATGTAGCGCTCCCGCTCGGGGAGCAGCATGAAGTCGTCGGCGCGCGCCGGGCGTTGGTCCGGTGCGGACCGCTTGCCGTAGCCGGGGCCGGCCTTCGCGTACGGTCGGGAGGGTGCGGGCGCACATGGGGCAGGGCTAAGGTTCTCGGTAGCCACGAGATCGCTCGATTCGATCTTGGGGTGAGACCCCGGCCCGGTGCTTCTCACACCGTGTCGGGGTCGTTTCGTTGGGGGCACCGTAAGCAGCCGCGATCGCGCGCCGCAAGCCGGTCAGGATTAGTCGTACTTGCTGGCCGTGACGGGTCGGAGGGGGCGGGGAGGTTTCCTCAACCCCCATCTCTCACCCACCGGTTGACCAAAGGCGCTCGAATCCCGGAGCCCGGATCCCGACGCCCGGATCCCGAAGCTCAAGCGTCGGGCCCAGCTTCCCCTTCATGCCCACGAAAGAGTGAATCAGCCGGTCCCGGAGCTCGCCCCTCGACCCTCGAAGCCCGGATCTCGGGTGGAGGAGCGGCACGTCCGGGAGACGCCATCGATCACATCACATCGGCTCGACGTCAGGTCTGCGTCTGCACGGAGCCTCCGCACCAGGCCGTTACCCTGAAAGCCCCGATTCCCGAGCCCGGCGGCCTGACCTGGATGCTTTCCTTTTGGTGGGTATCTGAGAAACAAGTGGGTTCTTGGCGGGTGCATCCACCGCGATGACCATGGCGCGTATGACTACGCATACGAACACCCCGTCCACACCCGTCACCGTCACCGTCATCGGCCTCGGCGCCATGGGCCGGGCCCTCGCCGGCGCCTTCCTGGACGCCGGTCACCGCACCACCGTCTGGAACCGTTCCCCGGGCAAGGGCGAAGAGCTCGTCGCCCGGGGCGCGGTCCGGGCCGCTTCGGCCGAAGAGGCCGTACGGGCAAGTGAATTGGTGGTCGTCTGCGTCGTCGACCACGAGGCGTCGCGGCGGATCCTGGACCCGTTGACGGACGCGCTCGCCGGGCGCGTCCTGGTGGACCTCACCTCCGACACCCCGGACCGGGTCCGTGCCTCCGCGGCCTGGGCCGAGGCGCATTCGCTCGACTACCTGGCGGGCGCGATCATGGTGCCGATCGAGGTGGTCGGCGGGCCGGAGGCGCTGATCTTCTACTCCGGTTCGCGGTCCGCGTACGACCGGCACGAAGCCGTGCTCAAGGCGCTCGGCGCCAACGCCCCGTTCCTGGGGCCCGAGCACGCGCTCGCCGCGGCGTACGACATGGCGATGCTGGACTTCTTCTACGGGAGCATGGCGGGGCTGGTCCACGCCTTCGCCCTGGCCGGGGCGGAGAGCATTCCCGCCGCGGCCATCGCGCCGTATCTGCGGACCATCGTGGACATCCTGCCGCCCATCGTGGCCGGGACGGCGGCCGACATCGACGCGAAGCGGTACGACGGGGCCGGAGCCAACCTCGCCATGATGACCGCCGGTGTCGCTCACGTGCTGCACGCGGCCGCCGGCAGGGGCCTGGACACGTCCCAGCTGGAGGCGATCAAGGCCGTCTCCGACCGTGCCATCGCCAAGGGGCACGGCGCCGACTCCTGGGCGAGCACGGTCGAGGCGCTCCGGGGCTGAGCGCGCCGGCCGGGGGGGGGCCCGCGGCCGGAGGACGGTCGCGGGCCCCCGCCCGCCCCCAAGAGGTTCACACCGGCTTGAACCAGACCGTCGCCAGCGGTGGCAGCGTCAGCAGAATGCTGCCGGGACGGCCGTGCCAGGTGACCGGTTCGGACTTCAGCGGTCCGCAATGGCGCACGTCGCTGCCGCCGTATCGCGCGGCGTCCGTATTGAGGACCTCCGCCCACGCGACCTGGTCACCGAGGACGTCCGGGACGCCGATGCGGTAGTCGTGCCGCACCACGGGGGAGAAATTGCTGACGGCGAGCAGCGGCGAACCGTGCTTGTCGTAGCGCAGGAAGGCGAAGGCGTTGTCCTCGGCCGCACCGCCGTCCACCCAGTCGAAGCCCCCCGGGTCGGTGTCGCGCTGCCAGAGGGCCGGGGTCGCGCCGTACACCGCGTTCAGGTCACCGACCAGGGTGCGCACGCCCCGGTGGTCGCCCTCCGCCTCGTACGAGGGGTCGAGCAGCCACCAGTCCGGACCGTGTCCCTCCGACCACTCCCCGCCCTGGGCGAACTCCTGTCCCATGAAGAGGAGTTGCTTGCCCGGGTGGGCCCACATGAAGCCGAGGTACGCCCGGTGGTTGGCGCGCCGCTGCCACCAGTCTCCCGGCATCTTGCTGACCAGGGCCTGCTTCCCGTGCACCACCTCGTCGTGCGAGATCGGCAGGACGTAGTTCTCGCTGTACGCGTACACCATCGAGAAGGTCATCTCGTCGTGGTGGTACTTGCGGTGCACCGGCTCCTTCGACACGTACTGCAGGGAGTCGTGCATCCAGCCCATGTTCCACTTCAGCCCGAAGCCGAGCCCGCCGAACCCGTCGGGGCCGACCTGATGAGTGGCGCGGGTGACGCCGTTCCAGGCGGTGGACTCCTCGGCGATCGTGACGACGCCCGGATTGCGCCGGTAGACGGTGGCGTTCATCTCCTGGAGGAAGGCGACGGCGTCCAGGTTCTCCCGGCCGCCACGCTCGTTCGGCGACCATTCCCCGCTCTCGCGCGAGTAGTCGAGATAGAGCATCGAGGCGACGGCGTCGACCCGCAAGCCGTCGACGTGGAACTCCTCGCACCAGTAAGTGGCGTTGGCCACCAGGAAGTTGCGCACTTCCGTGCGTCCGTAGTCGAACTCCAGCGTGCCCCAGTCCGGGTGTGCCGCCCGGGACGGGTCGGAGTGCTCGTACAGCGGGCGGCCGTCGAACTCCGCGAGCGCCCAGTCGTCGCGCGGGAAGTGCGCCGGCACCCAGTCGACGATGACGCCGATTCCGGCCCGGTGCAGCGCGTCGACGAGGAAGCGGAAGTCGTCCGGTGTGCCCATGCGCGAGGTCGGTGCGTAGAAACCGGTGACCTGATAGCCCCAGGAGCCGCCGAAGGGATGCTCGGAGACCGGCATCAGCTCCACATGTGTGAACCCAAGGTCCTTCACATACGAGGGGAGCTGTGCGGCCAGTTGGCGATACGTCAGGCCGGGTCGCCAGGAGGGCAGATGCACCTCGTACACGGAGAACGGCGCCTCGTGCACCGGTACGTCCCCGCGGTGCGCCATCCACTCCTGGTCCCGCCACTCGTGGTGCGAGGCCGTCACGATCGAGGCGGTGGCGGGCGGCACCTCGGTACGGCGGGCCATCGGGTCGGCGCGCTTGGTGTGCGAACCGTCCGGGCGGCAGATGTCGAACTTGTAGAGCGTGCCCTCCCCGATCCCGGGCAGGAACAGCTCCCACACCCCCGAGGAGCCGAGCGAACGCATCGGGAAGCCGGTGCCGTCCCAGTAGTTGAAGTCCCCGACGACCCGCACACCGCGGGCGTTGGGGGCCCAGACGGTGAACCGGGTCCCCGCGACCCCCTGGTGTTCCATGGGCTGAGCGCCGAGGGCGGTCCACAGCTCCTCGTGGCGTCCCTCGCCGATCAGATGCAGATCGAGATCGCCGAGCGCGGGCAGGAAGCGGTACGGATCCTGCACCTCGGTCTCGTTGTCCTCGTAGGCGACCAGGAGCTGGTACTCGGGGAGTGAGGGCATCGGCAGCAGCCCGGAGAAGAGGCCGTCGCCGTCGTCGTGCAGCTGCGCCCGCAACCCCTTGGCGAGCACGGTCACGGACCGCGCGTACGGGCGCAGCACCCGGAAGGTCACACCGCCGCGCACCGGATGGGCGCCGAGCAGGTCGTGCGGGGCGTGGTGCTCGCCGGAGAGCAGCCTGTCCCGGTCGCCGGCGTCGAGGGGGCGCGCCCGGCGTACTCCCTGGCTGCCGGTGCCCCTGCGGGGAAGGGGCGGCGGGCCGCCGTCACCGGTGCCGGCAGCTCGCTTGCCCACAGGTTTCTTCCGCTTGGCCGAAGCGTCCGGGGCGGCCGGTTCCGAGGAGGGCGGCGTGTCCACCTCGGCCGGGGCCGCGGGGGGTGGCGTCCCGTCCGGTGGCAGCAGCGGGAGTTGGGGGACCTCGGTGGGGGCGGGCGTTGTGCGGGACGGCTTGCGGGCGGTCACAGGATTTCTCCCAGGATGCCCCGGGCTTCGGCCCGGGAAGGAATGGGTCCTTGGGGCGGAGCCGCGCAGCGGCGGAGTTCGTTGCACATCTGCTCTGACCTGCTCTTTCTTTCATTGTCAGTGGGGGCGGCTAGGTTGGGGGTCATCACGGCAGGAGCGCAGAGCGGGGAGAATACCGGGCATACCCGGTACACCTACCGGCTTCGTGTGTCGTCCACCGCAGGCGCCGCGCTGGAAGCGGAGTGGGCGCGGTGCCGGTGGATCTGGAACGAGAGCTGCGCCCGGTCGAAGAAGGCTCATGCCGAGGATGAGAAGTGCGGCCCGGCCAGGCTGGACAAGATGCTGACCGAGGCCGGGACTGCGATGTCCTGGCTGCGTGAGGGCAGCAGCGTTCCGCAGCAGCAGCGAAATGGGCCGCAAACACGGTCGGCCCGTGCACCTTGTCCACCCCGCGCACACCACCATGGACTGCGCGCAGTGCGGAGCGAGAACCAAGCACGCACTACCTCTCTCAGAACGAACCTACTCGTGCACCGCGTGCGGAGCCGTATCCCCCAGGGACAAGAGCTCCGCCCGCGTGATGCTCGTCCGGGCTGGTCTCCGTTGACGGGCGAGGCACCCGGGCCGTCAGTCGGCGACAGCGGCGGCCAGGCGGTGGATCGCCGCCATCGGGACCGGAAGCCAGTCGGGCCGGTGCCGTGCCTCGTACAGCACCTCGTAGACCGCCTTGTCGGTCTCGTGGGCGCGCAGCAGCTCCGGTTGGCTGCGCGGGTCGACACCCGCGGCCCTGGCGTACCCGTCGCAGTAGGCGGTCCGGCAGCGCGCCGCCCACTCGGCGTTCCACGGGCGGTGCGAGCGGGCCGCGTAGTCGAAGGAGCGGAGCATGCCGGCGATGTCGCGCACCGGGGGCTGCGGCCGGCGGCGCTCGGGCAGCGGTCGGGCCGGTTCGCCCTCGAAGTCGATCAGTGACCAGAAGCCGTCGGCCGCGCGCAGGGTCTGGCCGAGGTGGAGATCGCCGTGGACCCGCTGTGCCGCCCAGCCGTGGCCCCGGTGTCCCAGCGCGGCCACCGCGTCGAAGGCGGTGCGCAGTCCGGGGACGTACGGCACGAGTGCCGGTACCGCCTGCGCGGCGGCCTCCAGCCTGTGCACCATCGCGGCGGCGAGATGCTCGGTCTGGGCGCGGCGCAGGGCGGGCGTCGGCAGGGCGGCGGCGAGCGCGGTGTGCACCTCGGCGGTGGCCCGGCCCAGTGCGTGGGCCTCGCCGGCGAAGTCGCGGCCCGCGGCCAGGGCACGCAGGGCGAGCTGCCAGCCGTCCTGCGCGCCACGCAGGAACGGCTGCAGCACACCGAGGGTGAGCGGTTTCGGTGCGGTGGCCTCGAACCACGCGACGGGGGCCGGTACCCGTCCGCAGCCCTCGCGGGCGAGCGCGAGCGGCAGTTCCAGATCCGGGTTGGTGCCCGGGAAGATCCGGCGGAAGATCTTGAGGATGTAGGCGTCGCCGTAGACGAGCGAGGTGTTGGACTGCTCGGTGTCGAGCATGCGCGGTGGGAGCGGTTCGGCGATGGGGGCGCCGCCCCGGTCGAAGCGCAGGACGCCGAGGGTGCCCGGGGTGCGGAAGCGCTCCAGCAGGAGTGCGGCGAGACGTGGGTCGTGCAGGCCCTCGTAGACGGTGCGGCCCGCGAGCGGCCCGTCCGTCACATGGCCGATGAACGCGGGCGCCAGCCAAGCCGGCAGCGCGGCCCTTACGCCGAGCAGCAGTTGGTAGCAGTCGTCCGGTGACTGGGCGGGCATGGACGGCTGGTGGGCGCGGACCAGCAGATGCAACAGCCCGGCCCCGGACCGGGCGCCCGCAAAATCGGTGTCCACCGGCAGTATTTCGGTCGCCGACACCAGCGAGAACGCGGTGATCGGCTGCCCCTTGCCCGCGAACCACCGCTGCCTGGGCAGCCATTCGTGCAGCAGGGGAGCGAGAGACGGGAGCAGGGCTGTGCTGGCGGCAGCCAGGGCGACCCGAGTGGAGGCAGCCTCCGACATGGCATCGCGTCCTTTCCCCGGGCACACCACAGGATGCGAAGAGTGTCCCGGATTGCGGCAATAGCTGTCCGGCTGTGCGGGACGTGTCGGGTCAGGATGGTCCGTACGGACTCGACTCGAAGGGATCGAAACGCCGGAGGGGACCCGGAAGGGACCGGAAGCGCTCGATATGAGGGAGAGGGTGCCCCGTGCGGGGCGGCGGAAACCGCCCCGCGGAGGGTGGTGCGCGGTGGCGCCAGGTCAGCTCGGCGGCGCGTCCTTGCGCAGTCGGAACCAGTAGAAACCGTGTCCCGCGAGAGTCAGCAGGTAGGGCCACTGACCGATGGCCGGGAACCGCACCCCGCCGATCAGCTCCACCGGATGACGCCCGTCGTACGACCGCAGATCGAGCTCCGTCGGCTGCGCGAACCGCGAGAAGTTGTGGACGCACAGCACGAGATCGTCCCCGTGCTCCCGGGTGAAGGCGAGCACGGCCGGGTTCGACGAGGGCAGTTCGTTGAACGAGCCGAGTCCGAAGGCGTGGTTCTGTTTGCGGATCTCGATCATCCGCCGCGTCCAGTGCAGCAGCGAGGACGGCGAGGCCATCGACGCCTCGACATTGGTGACTTGGTAGCCGTAGACCGGATCCATGATGGTGGGCAGGTAGAGCCGCCCGGGATCGCTGGAGGAGAATCCGGCGTTCCGGTCGGGCGTCCACTGCATCGGAGTGCGCACGGCGTCCCGGTCGCCCAGCCAGATGTTGTCGCCCATCCCGATCTCGTCCCCGTAGTAGAGGATCGGGGAACCGGGCAGGGACAGCAGCAGCGCCGTGAACAGCTCGATCTGGTTGCGGTCGTTGTCGAGCAGGGGTGCCAGCCGCCGCCGGATACCGATGTTGGCCCGCATCCGCGGATCCTTGGCGTACTCCGCGTACATGTAGTCGCGCTCTTCGTCCGT
Organism: Streptomyces sp. NPDC014727; assembly: GCF_043083485.1. Classification (NCBI taxonomy): domain Bacteria; kingdom Bacillati; phylum Actinomycetota; class Actinomycetes; order Kitasatosporales; family Streptomycetaceae; genus Streptomyces; species Streptomyces sp. NPDC014727. The sequence continues at coordinate 232,467 of NZ_JBIBYR010000010.1, forward strand.
GACCATTTCGAGGGTGAGCTCGTCGTGGTTGCGCAGGAAGATGCCCCACTGGCAGTTCTTCGGGATCGCCGGGGTCTTCGCCAGGATTTCGGAGACCGGGTAGCGGCTCTCGCGCCTGACGGCCATGAAGATCCGGGGCATCACGGGGAAGTGGAACGCCATGTGGCACTCGTCGCCGCCGGCCTGGAACTCGCCGAAGTAGTCGACGACGTCCTCCGGCCACTGGTTGGCCTCGGCGAGCAGCACGGTGTCCGGGTAGTGCGCGTCGATCTCCTTGCGGACCCGCTTGAGGAAGTCGTGCGTCTCCGGGAGGTTCTCGCAGTTGGTGCCCTCGCGCTGGTACAGGTACGGCACGGCGTCCACGCGGAATCCGTCGATGCCGAGGTCCAGCCAGAAGCGCAGCGCGGAGATGATCTCCTCCTGCACCGCCGGGTTCTCGTAGTTGAGGTCGGGCTGGTGGGAGAAGAACCGGTGCCAGTAGTACTGCTTGCGGACCGGGTCGAAGGTCCAGTTGGACGTCTCCGTGTCGACGAAGATGATCCGGGCGTCCGGGAACTGCTTGTCGTCGTCGGCCCAGACGTAGTAGTCGCCGTACGGCCCCTCCGGGTCGGACCGGGACTGCTGGAACCAGTCGTGCTGATCGCTCGTGTGGTTCATGACGAAGTCGATGATCACGCGCATGCCGCGCTGGTGCGCGGCGTCGACGAACTCCACGAAGTCGGCCAGATCGCCGAACTCCGGCAGCACGGCGGTGTAGTCGGAGACGTCGTAACCGCCGTCGCGCAGCGGCGACTTGAAGAACGGCGGCAGCCAGAGGCAGTCGACACCGAGCCACTGCAGATAGTCGAGCTTGGCGGTGATGCCCTTGAGGTCGCCGATGCCGTCGCCGTTGGAGTCCTGGAAGGACCGGACGAGGACCTCGTAGAACACGGCGCGCTTGAACCAGTCGGGATCGCGGTCCTTGGCCGGGGTGTCCTCGAACGTGTCGTGGACGGGCTCATTGACGATCATGGTGTGGGTGACCCTCCGGTCGGCGGGGACGGTCGCAGGACGACGATGTGTGCGGGCGTGACGCCCGGCTCCAGGCGCACATAGAAGGTCCTGCCCCAGTGATAGGTGTCGCCGGTGAGCTCGTCGCGCACCGGCACGCTCTCGTGCCGGTCGAGGCCGAGTCGCGGCATGTCCAACGAGACCGTGGCCTCCTGGGTGTGGTGCGGGTCGAGGTTGGCGACCACCAGAACGGTGTTCGACCCCGCGCGCTTGCTGTACGCGATCAGCGCGTCGTTGTCGACGGAGTGGAAGTGCACATCGCGCAGTTGCTGCAGCGCCGGGTGACGGCGCCTGATGCGGTTGAGCCGGGTGATGAGCGGGGCCAGCGAGCGGCCCTCGCGCTCCGCCGACTCCCAGTCCCTGACCCGGATCTCGTACTTCTCCGAGTCGAGGTACTCCTCACTGCCCGGACGGAGCGGAGTGTTCTCGCACAGTTCGTAGCCCGCGTACACACCCCAGGCCGGGGAGAGCGTCGCGGCGAGAACGGCTCGCGCCTCGAAGGCCGGACGGCCCCCGTCCTGGAGATAACCGGGCAGGATGTCCGGGGTGTTCACGAAGAAGTTGGGCCGCATGTAGGAGGCGGTCCCGCCCGACAGTTCCGTGACGTAGTCGGTGATCTCCTGTTTGCTGTTGCGCCAGGTGAAATACGTGTACGACTGCTGGAATCCGATGGCGGCGAGCGCATGCATCATCGCGGGCCGGGTGAATGCCTCGGCCAGGAAGATCACATCCGGGTCGGTCCGGTTGATTTCAGCGATCACCTTCTCCCAGAAGACCACCGGTTTGGTGTGCGGATTGTCCACGCGGAAGATACGCACCCCGTGATCCATCCAGAACCGCAGAATGCGGACGCTCTCCTCGACCAGTCCGTCCAGATCCTTGTCGAAGGCGATCGGGTAGATGTCCTGGTATTTCTTCGGGGGATTCTCGGCGTAGGCGATCGTGCCGTCCGCGCGATGGTGGAACCACTCGGGATGTTTCTCCACCCAGGGATGGTCGGGAGAGCACTGGAGCGCGAAATCCAACGCGATCTCCATGCGCAGGGTGCGCGCGGTGCCGACGAAATGATCGAAGTCGTCGAGGGTGCCGAGCTCGGGATGGACGGCGTCGTGGCCACCCTCGGCCGAGCCGATCGCCCAGGGCACGCCCACGTCATGGGGAGCGGGGGAGAGCGAGTTGTTGCGGCCCTTGCGATGCGTGGTTCCGATGGGATGGATGGGCGGCAGATAGACGACATCGAAACCCATGGCGGCGACCGCGGGCAGTCGCTCGGCAGCCGTACGGAAGGTGCCGCTGACGATCCTCTCCGGGCGGTCCGCCGTCCTTCCCGCCCTGCCCTTCCTGGTCGTCCAGGCCCGCCCGGCCGGTTCGACCCTGGCCCCCTCCGAGCGGGGGAACAGCTCGTACCAGGAACCGAACAGGGCCCGCCGGCGCTCGACCACCAGTGGGAGCGGGGGAGACGCGGTGACCAGTTCGCGCAGCGGGTGACGGGTGAGGGCGGCCCGCGCCTCGGGGACGAGCGCCGCGGCCAGCCGGGCGGCGGCCGGGCGGGACTCGTCGCGCAGCGCGTCGGCGGCGGCCAGCACCGCCTCGCGCCCGTCCCGCTTGGGTACGCCCTCGGCGGCCCGTTCATACAGCTCGGCGCCCTCCGCCAGGACGAGCCCGGTGTCGCTCCCCGCCGGGATCTTGATCTCGGCGTGCTGCCGCCAGGTGGCGAGCGGATCGCTCCAGGCCTCGACCGTATACGTCCAGTGACCCTCGGAGTCCGGGGTGACATCGGCGCCCCAGCGGTCGGTGCCGGGCGCGAGTTCGCGCATCGGCGTCCAGGGGCCGGACCGCCCGGCCGGATCCAGCAGCACCACATTGGCGGCGACGGCGTCATGGCCCTCGCGGAAGACGGTCGCGGTGACCTGGAAGGTCTCACCGGCAACGGCCTTGGCGGACCTTCTGCCGCAGTCGACGAGGGGACGGACGTCGAGTACGGGAATGCGACCGATCATGGAATCACCTGGGGACTGGGGCTCGGGCTGAACGGGGCGCGACACGGCCGCGGAGCGCGGAATTCGCGCACCGCGAACGATGGGGTCCGTCCTTTCTAGCTGCTCCGTTGACGGCTGACGGGGTGTGGGCATGGCCGCTCCTGTCCGCATTCACTCGAATGGCACTCGAATGGCTGGGGTGCGGATGTGTTTCGCGGAGGTGAACCGGATGGACACCGGTCCCGCAGGTGCCTCGCGTTCATGCTGCATTCGGGCGGCATTCGCGTGCTCTTGGGATGTGCTCGGAGTGTGTACCGAAGAAGCCTTCCCACAGTTCTCGGGGGGCCAATCCGGTGGTGTGTCAATTACTCGGGCGTATCCGCGACGACCTGAATGCGCCGAGGACCGCCCCGCGTGCGCGGGCTCACCGGTGCTCTTCCGGACGCCACTGGGCAGCTTTCCCCTTGGTGTGAAGTGCCACAAGACCGAACGAGGGAAGGGAATCGGCCATTAACTGTGTGACCGGTGTGCCTCGACCGGTCGAGAGGGGCCCCGGGTGCGAATGAGGCGGGGGTGGGTGAGGCGCGGGGCGGGCAGCGCGGAGACCGCCCCGGAGCGGACGCCGTGCGGGCGCCCCGTCCGGCGGCACACGCCGTGAGCCGTTCGCGCGCCGTGGCTGTGGACTGCGGACCACCGTTAACGTCGGGGGTGACGGAGAGACGCACCCCGTGGTGCGTCCCGTCGGATTCGTACGTCCCCTGTAAAGGTGGAATGCGTGAAGGCCATTCGTCGATTCACCGTGCGTCCCGTTCTCCCCGATCCCCTTCAACCGCTCAGCGACCTCGCCCGCAATCTGCGCTGGTCCTGGCACACCGAGACCCGTGAGCTCTTCCGGGCCGTCGACCCCCAGGTGCGGCGGACGGCGGAGTGCGACCCCGTCCGGCTGCTCGGTGCCGTGTCCGCCGGCCGGCTCGCCGAGCTGGCCCGGGACCAGCAGTTCCTGCACCGGCTGACCGAGGTCTTCGCCGACCTTCGGGACTATCTGGACGGGCCCAGGTGGTACCAGGAACAGCTGGCCCAAGGGGCCGGGCTCCCGGCCGCCGTCGCGTATTTCTCACCCGAGTTCGGCGTGACCGCCGCGCTGCCCCAGTACTCCGGCGGCCTCGGCATCCTCGCCGGCGACCATCTGAAGGCCGCCAGCGATCTGGGCGTGCCTCTCATCGGGGTCGGCCTGCTCTACCGGCACGGCTACTTCCGCCAGAGTTTGTCCCGCGACGGCTGGCAGCAGGAGCACTATCCCGTACTCGATCCGAACGAGCTCCCGCTCACCTTGATGCGCGAGGCCGACGGCACCCCCAGCCGGGTGGTGCTCACGCTTCCCGGCGGCCGTTCGCTGCACGCCCACATCTGGCAGGCCCAGGTGGGGCGCGTACCGCTGCTGATGCTCGACTCCGGCGTGGAGGAGAACGCGCCCGGCGAGCGCGAGGTGACCGACCGGCTGTACGGCGGCGGCAGCGAGCACCGGCTGCTCCAGGAGATGCTCCTCGGCATCGGTGGCGTACGGGCCGTGCGGACGTACTGCCGCCTCACGGGGCATCCCGCACCGGAGGTGTTCCACACCAACGAGGGGCACGCCGGCTTTCTCGGACTCGAACGCATCCGTGAACTCTCCGACACCGCAATGGACTTCGACTCCGCAGTGGAGTCGGTGCGGGCCGGCACGGTCTTCACCACCCACACACCCGTGCCCGCCGGGATCGACCGGTTCGACCGCGAGCTGGTCGCCCGGCACTTCGGGGACGACGGCGAGCTCCCGGGCGTGAATGTCGAACGCATCCTGCAACTGGGCATGGAGACCTACCCGGGCGGCGAACCCCGGCTCTTCAACATGGCGGTGATGGGGCTGCGGCTCGCCCAGCGGGCCAACGGGGTCTCGACCCTCCACGGCTCGGTCAGCCGGGAGATGTTCGCCGGGCTGTGGCCGGGCTTCGACGCGGCGGAAGTGCCGATCACCTCGGTGACCAACGGTGTCCACGCACCCACATGGGTCGCACCCGAGGTCCTCCGGCTGCGCAACCGGTACGGCGGCACCCCGGGACGCTGGGACTCCGCCGCCGAGATCCCGGACCGGGAGATCTGGGACCTGCGGCGGCACCTGCGCGGACAGCTGGTCGCCGAGGTGCGCGAGCGGCTCCACGCCTCCTGGCGCACCCGGGGCGCGGAACCGGCCGAACTCGGCTGGATCGACGGCGTGCTGGACCCGGACGTGCTGACGATCGGCTTCGCCCGGCGGGTGCCCTCGTACAAGCGGCTGACGCTGATGCTGCGCGACCGTGACCGGCTGCGGGACCTGCTGCTCCATCCGGACCGCCCGGTCCAGATCGTCGTCGCCGGCAAGGCCCACCCCGCCGACGACAGCGGAAAGCGGCTGGTCCGGGAGCTGGTGCGGTTCTCCGACGATCCCCGGGTGCGCCATCGCATCGTGTTCCTGCCGGACTACGGGATGGCCATGGCGCAGAAGCTCTACCCGGGCTGCGACGTCTGGCTCAACAACCCGCTGCGGCCTCTGGAGGCCTGTGGTACGAGCGGCATGAAGGCCGCGCTCAACGGCTGCCTCAACCTCTCGGTCCTGGACGGCTGGTGGGACGAGTGGTTCGAGCCGGACTTCGGATGGGCGATCCCCACGGCCGACGGTCTGGCCCTGGACGAGGACCGCCGTGACGATCTGGAGGCGGGCGCCCTCTACGAACTCATCGAGGACCGGGTCGCTCCGCGCTTCTACGACCGGGGCGGTGACGGGCTCCCCGAGCGCTGGATCGAGATGGTCCGCCGCACCGTGGGCACCCTCGGGCCCAAGGTTCTGGCGGGGCGCATGGTGTCCGAGTACGTGGAGCGGCTGTACGCGCCCGCCGCGCGCGCCCAGCGGGCACTGGATCCTGGCACCGCGCGGCAGCTCGCCGGCTGGAAGGCCAAGGTCCGCGCCGCGTGGCCGCGGGTCGCCGTCGACCATGTGGAGGCTGTGGCGCCCGACGCCGCGGGAGGCTCGGCCGAGCTGGGCTCGGCGCTGGTGGTGCGGGTCAGGATCGCCCTCGGGGTACTGGAGCCGGACGACGTGGAGGTGCAGGCGGTGGCCGGCCGGGTGGACGCGGCCGACGGGATCTCGGACGCGCAGATGTTTCCGCTGAAGCCCGCCGGAGGCCAGGACCTGGAAGGACGCTGGCTGTACGAGGGACCGCTGGCCCTCGACCGCACCGGGCCGTACGGCTACACGGTGCGGGTGCTCCCCACGCATCCGCTCCTGGTCACCGGTGCGGAACTCGGCCTGGTGGCACTGCCCGCGGAGACGATGGGGGACGGCGCGGGCCTGCTGATGCGCTGACGCACCTCCTTCCGGGCCCGGCACCCCCGTGGTGCCGGGCTCCTTCGTTCACCGAGCAGCAGAGGCCCGCCGGGTCCAGCAACCTGTTCGTCGCCCGGGAGACCCTGACCCACGCGAACAACCCCGAGTGACCGACGTTTGCCGCGCACAGGGAAACGCCCGGGAGGAGCGAGAGCTCCTCCCGGGCGGTCGTTGCCGGATCAGGCCCGGCTCCGGGTTCAGAAGGTGAGCTTGAAGCTGTTGATCTTGCCGGTGTCGCCCGTGAAGACGTCCTGGACCTTGAGCTTCCAGGTGCCGTTCGCCGCCACGGCCGAGGCGTTGACCGTGTAGGTGGTCTGGACGTTGGCCGCCGAGTCGGAGATCGAGGAGTTCTTCAGCCGGTAGGTCGTCCCGTTCGGGGCGACGAGGTCGATGACCAGGTCACCGCGCCAGCTGTGGGTGATGTCCACGCCGACCTTGAGGGCGCTGGGCGCGTTGCCGGTGATACCGGTGACGTTGACCGAGCTGGTGACGGCCGCACCGTGGTCCGGGATGGCGACCGAGGCGGTGTTCTCGAAGACCGTGCCGCCCGGGTTCGGGTTGCCGCCGCCGTCACGGGTGCCGACGTTGATGCCGGCCCAGGCGTCGCCGACGGCCTTGTACTCGGTGCTGGTCGTGCCGTACAGCTCACCGGCCGCGGCGAGGGTGCCGGTGCGGGCCGCCGCGTAGTTCGTGGTGGAGGTGAACTTGGTGGTGAGCGCCTTGAACCAGATCTGCGCGGCCTTGTCGCGGCCGATGCCGGTCACCGGCAGGCCGTCGGAGGTCGGCGAGTCGTAGTTGACGCCGTTGATGGTCTTGGCGCCGCTGCCCTCGGAGAGCAGGTAGAAGAAGTGGTTCGCCGGACCCGAGGAGTAGTGGACGTCGACGTTGCCGATGCCCGAGTACCACGCGTCCTTGGACGCGCCGTCCTTGCTCGGCTTGTCCATGTAGCGCAGCGGGGTGCCGTCGCCGTTGATGTCGATCTTCTCGCCGATGAGGTAGTCGCCCTTGTCGGTGGCGTTGTTGGCGTAGAACTCGACCGCGGTGGCCATGATGTCGCTGGTCGCCTCGTTGAGACCACCGGACTCACCGCTGTACACCAGGCCCGCGGTGGCGGCGGTGACGCCGTGCGTCATCTCGTGCGCGGCCACGTCGAGGGCGGTCAGCGGGTTCGCGTTGCCGCTGCCGTCGCCGTACGTCATGCAGAAGCAGCTGTCCTGCCAGAAGGCGTTGACGTAGTTGTTGCCGTAGTGGACGCGGGAGTACGCGCCGACGCCGTCGCCCCGGATGCCGGTGCGGCCGTGGACGTTCTTGTAGTAGTCCCAGGTCTCCGCCGCGCCGTAGTGCGCGTCGGCGGCGGCCGTCTCGGCGTTCGACGGGGAGCCGTTGCCCCAGACGTCGGTGGAGTTGGTGAACAGCGTCCCGGTTCCGGACGAGCCGTGGTTCAGGTTGTACGTCTTGTGGTTGCCGCGGCCGGTGTCGGTCAGCGTGTACGACGGCGCGGTGCCGAGGGTGACCTGGCCGCTGTACTCGGTGTTGCCGACGCCGTTCTCGACCGCCTGCCACTCGTACAGCTTCGCGCCGGAGGTCGCGTCCGTGATGACGTGCAGCTCGTTGGGGGTGCCGTCCTCCTGGAGACCGCCGACGACGGTCTCGTAGGCGAGCTGCGGCTTGCCCTGGGCCATCCAGATCACCTTGCGGGGCGCCCGGTCGGCCTCGGTCTTCTTGGAGCCGTCGGCCCTGGCGAGGCCGAGCGCCTGCTTCTCGGCCGCGGCGGGGGCGACGTCGGCCTTCGTGTCCACGGCCTTCAGCGTGTTGCTGCTGACGCTGGACGCCTTGGTGACGCTCTCGGTCGCGCCGGTCTTGGACGCCTCGACGACCAGGTCGCCGCCGAGCACCGGGAGGCCGGCGAGGGTGCGCTCGTAACGCGTGTGCGTGGTGCCGTCGTTGTCCTGGACGACGTCCCGGACGACGAGCTTCTCCTGCGAGCCGAGACCGAGCTCCTTGGCCGTGGCCGCCTTGGTCGCGTCGGCCTCACGGATCAGCTCGGCACGCTGGGACGGGGTGAGCTGCTTGGCCAGTGCACCGTGCTTGGCGCCGGCGGTCGCCGCCGCCGCGGTGGTGGTGCCGGGGGTGGCGGTGGCCGCACCGGTCTGGACGCCGACGGCGAGGAGGGCTGCTGCGGCTATCAGAGCGCCGGTCGCGGTGGCACGACGGCTGGGCGTGGATCTCACGCGGACTCCTTCTGCGAGGGGGGTACCGGCGGCAGGGCGTGCCGTCCGGGGAGTGCGAGAAGTGCGCAGAACGGGGTGAAGAGTGTCAGCCGGAGGACGGTCCTGTCAGGACCGCGTCAACAAGTTGGCCGGAAGTCGTCCGTTGCCGTAAAGGTCATGTTCGTTAAGCGGACGTTTCACCGATCATCACCGCGATGCCGTCCAGCGTCCTCCGCAGGCCGAATTCGAAGAGTTCGTCGAGATCGAGCTCGAACTCATCATGTTCGAACAGCGAGTTGAGGGAGGGGTAGTCGCCACTGGCCGAGATGGCGTCGAACTGTGGCTCATTTCTTACCATCCACTCCGCGTCGGACAGCCCGGTGTCCTGCCGCGCCTGCGCCTCCATGTCGGCGGCCATGGCCAGTCCCTGGACGTGGGCGAACAGCGTGAGATGGATGTGCAGCACGGTGTGCGGCGGCAGTCCGGTGCCCGCGAGGGCGCGCAGCACCCACTCCGTGTAGCGCATGGCGTGCGGGGACGCTGTCGGCCGGGTGAAGGAAGCCATGGCCTGTGCCATCCACGGATGGCGCCCGTACACCGACCGCAGCCACCGGGCGGCGAGTTCCAGCCCCGGCCGCCAGTCACGGGGCGCGGCACCCAGCGGTCGTTCCCCGAAGACCTCGTCGGACATCAGCCGGACCAGCTCGGTCTTGCCCGGCACATGACGGTACAGCGCCGTGGTGGAGGTGGACAGAGTGGTCGCGACCCGGCGCATGGACACTGCGGGAAGCCCCTCGGCGTCGGCCAGTTCGATGGCGGTGCGCACGATGCGCTCACGGCTCAGGGCGGGGCCGGTCCTCGCGCCGGCACCCCCCGGAGCGGGACGCTCGGCGACGACCGTGCCGACCCCCGGCACCGCCCGTACGAGGCCTTCGTGGCCCGCGCCTTGGTGGCGGTCGCCATGGCGACACCCCACTCGCGGACGACGGCACGGGTGGACGGGCGCCCGGGGCGGTCGCGGCCCCGGCGGCCGGGGCGCTCGCCCGGCGGTTCGACCGCGGCTACGTCATGGGCGGCGGGTTCCTCGTCTCCACCGCGGGCTTCCTCTCGCTCACCCGGATCGGGGCGGACTCGCCGCTGTGGATGACACTCGCCGGGTCGGCCGTCTACGCGGGCGGGCTGGTCTCCGCGATGACGCTCGCCAATGAACTCGCCCTCGGCGCCGCGCCGCCCGAGCGCGCGGGCTCCGCTGCCGCCGTCCTCGAATCGGGCCAGGAACTCGGCGGCGCCCTGGGAATGGCGCTGCTCGGTTCGGTCGGCGCCGCCGTCTACGGGCGGGACATGCGCGGCACCGCGCCCTCCGTACCCGAGGCCGCGCGGGAGACGCTGTCCGGCGCGGTCGCGGTGGCCCGGCAGCTTCCGCACCAGCTCCGGGACACGGTCCTGCCCACCGCGTTCCGGGCCTTCACCCACAGCATGAACACGGCCGCGGCGGGAGCCGCCCTCGCGATGGCCGGTGCCGCCGTACTGTCCATCGCCCTGCTCCGGGGCACGGGTCCCGTACCGGCCGACGGACCGGGCGGCGACGATCGTGCCGAGGAGAAGGCAGCGTCGTGACGGAGCCCGCAGCCCCGTGCGCGGTGCGGTGCGTCAGCCGGTGGTGAGCACCATCCGGAAACGGGCGGCGCCGGACATCATCTTCCGGTACGCCTCGTCGACCGCGTCCAGCGGCACGGTCTCGGTCATCGGGCGGATTCCGCGCAGGGCGCTGAACGCCAGGGTGTCCTGGACGTCCTGCGCGGTGCCCGACGGGTGGCCCCGGACGACCTTGCCGCTCATGAGCAGCTGGGCCGGGCTGATTCCCAGCGGTTCGGGGTCCACGCCGATGACCACCAGCTCGCCACGCGGGGAGAGTCCCTCCACGGTCGCCGAGATCGCCTCGGAGTTGGCCGCGGTGGCCAGGACCGCCTTGGCGCCGCCGAGGGCCTGCAGCGCGTCCGCTACGGAGGTGTCCGCCGTGCTGTCGACGTAGTGGTGCGCGCCGAGTTCCTTGGCGAAGTCGGCCTTGGCGGCTCCGCGGGCGATGGCCACGGTCTCGAAGCCCATCGCGGCCGCGTACTGCACCCCCAGATGCCCGAGGCCGCCGATGCCGAGCACGGCGACCAGATCACCCGGCCGGGCGGAGCTGCGCCGCAGCCCGTTGTACGTGGTCACCCCCGCGCAGGCCATGGGGGCCGCATCGGCCGCCCCCAGTGCGTCGGGGATCCGGGCCAGGGCGTCCACCGGCGCGATCACCGCTTCGGCATAGCCCCCGTCGTACGCCCACCCGGGCACCTTCAGATACCGGCACACGACGAAGTCGCCCTGCCTGCAGGGCGTGCAATGGCCACAGCTGCCGCCGAACCAGCCCACCGCCACCCGGTCGCCCACCCGCCAGGCGTTCTCCGCGCCCGCGCCGAGCTCCTCGATCCGTCCGGCGATCTCATGTCCGGGCACCACCGGAAACCGCACGCCCGGGAGCCCGCCGCTCACGAAGAGGGCGTCGCTGTGGCAGATCCCGCAGGCCTCGACGGCCACCCGTACGTGGCCCGGTCCGGGCTGCGGCACCTCGCGTTCGACGATCTCAAACGGACCATCGGCGGTGGCGACCTGCGCGGTTCGGTAGACGCTCATCTGGCTCTCTCCGGGATACGGGTGGACGGCTCCCCCGGATCAGGAGACCAGCTCCGGCCCGATCACGCGCGCCGGGCGACGCGGACGGGGGGCCGGACGAGGCGCACGAGGGACGGGCGCACGGTCGGACGCGTCAGCCGGCGAAGCCCGGCACCACCAGACCGGACTCGTACGCGATCACCACCGCGTGGGTCCGGTTCTGCGCGCCGAGCTTGGTCAGCACGTTCCCGACGTGGGTCTTCACCGTCTCCAGGCTCACCGTGAGCGACTCCGCGATCTCCGGGTTGGACAGGCCGGTGGCCATCGACCGCAGCACCTCCTCCTCCCGCCCCGTCAGCGCCGCCTTCGGCAACGCCTCGGCGGAGCCCAGCGGGCGGGCGGCGACCATCCGGCGCAGTGCCGCCGGGAAGAGGATCGCCTCCCCCGCCGCCACCACCCGCACCGCTTCCGCGATCTGCCGGACCGGAAGCCGCTTGAGCACGAACCCACTGGCCCCCGCGCCGAGCGCGGCGGTGACGTAGCCGTCGTTCTCGAAGGTGGTGATCACCACGACCTTCGGTGGTTCGGCCGACTCGGCAAGGAGCTGCCGGGTGGCCTCGATGCCGTTGCGACGCGGCATCCGCACATCCATCAGAACCACGTCCGGCCGCAGCCGCCGCACCTGCTCGACCGCCTCCACGCCGTCGGCAGCCTCCCCGACCACCGCGATCCCCGGCTGTGCCGCGAGCAACGTGCGCAGACCGCTGCGGGTCACCTCGTCGTCGTCCGCGATCAGGAGTGTGACGGGAGTGCCGGCAGGGCCGGTGGTGGCGGGGCCGGTGCCGGCGCCGGTCATGACGGCTGGGCTCGCGTCAGGGCCGATCATGCCGACAACCGTACCGGCAGCCGGACCGCCAACCGCCAATGATGCGGCCCGTCCGGGCCGGCCTCGATCTCGCCGTGCAGCAGCCGCACGCGCTCGGCCAGCCCGGGCAGGCCGTGCCCGGACGTCGGGAAGGCACCCGGGCCGGTACCTCCGCCCGTGCCCGTCCCCGCCCCGGTCCGGTTGACCACACTGAGCTCCAGTCCGCCCGGCGTGGCCGTCACACGGACCTCGATCGGACCGTCCGCCCCGTGCCGCAACGCGTTCGTCAACCCCTCCTGCAGGATCCGGTACGCGGCGCGGGAGAGCGTCCCCTGGACCTGCGCGAGCTCGCCCGACACCTCCGGCTCCACCACCGCGCCCGCGTGCCGCAACCGGTCCAGCAGCTCAGGCAGGTCGGCCAGGGTCCGGGGCGGCGCTGTCTCCGCCTTCTCCTCGCGCAGCACACCCAGTACGTAGTCCAGGTCCTCCAGCGCGGCGCGGGCCGACTCCTCGATGCTGCGCAGGGCGGCCCGCGCCGCCACCGGGTCGGCGGAGAGCACCTCGCCCGCCACCGCCGCCTGGATCGTGGCCGCCGTCAGCGTGTGCCCGATCGAGTCGTGCAACTCGTGGGCCAGTCGGTTGCGTTCGGCCAGCCGCAGCTCCCGCTCGGCCGCCAGCGCGAGCCGTTCAGCCGACGACGGCCCCAACAGCCTCGGCGCCAACCACCGCAGAGCATTCGTCACCGCCACGCACACAGCCGCCGCCAGCAGCACGCAGCCGAGCGCCACCGCCCAGCTGCCCCAGCCACCCGCCACCCGCACCGACCGGCCGAACAGACTCAGCCCCGCCTCGGGGCGCAACCGACCCACCGGGAGGGTCAGGCCGGCGAGGATCAGCACACCGCTGACCAGTGCCGCCGTCCACCCCAGTGCCACGTGCAGCAGCAGCCAGACCGGAGTCCGCCAACGGTCGGCGCCGGGCGGCACCGCGGCGGCCGCCCCGGTGCAGGGTGAGCTCGCGGACCGACGTGCGGCCACCGGATCCGGCAACGGCACCCCCAGCAGCCGACGGGCGCACGTGACCAGCACCCGCCGCGTGGTGCGGGCCAGCCCGACCACGCCGATCAGCGCCGCCCAGACCAGCAGGGTCAGAACGACCTGCACTCCATAGGGGGCGGATCCCCACGCCGGCGCCGGCAGAAGCGCGAAAGGCAGCAGTGGAATGCTCGCCAACGCGCCGCAATAGGCGAACAGCGCGCCCGCATACGTGGAGCCGCGAAGCAGCGGCCGGATTACCCTGATCATAATCGGCCAGTATGACCGGGTGGCGTGCTGGCGCCCTCCCCCGATCGAGGGAGCATTTTCTCCCGCCTTCCCGCGATGCGCACCCGCGACCCCGGAAACCAGAATCGTGTCCTGCCCAATTGACGGGAGGACGGATCATGAACATGCAAGGGACAGAGACATCGCCGCATCACACGGCGCCGGCCGAGGCCGTGTCGACCCGGACGAAGTCGACGTCGATTCGGGCAGCATCGACCGGGGCCGCCGGGGCGGACCCCGATTCCCCGCATTCGCAAGGCCTCGGCTACGGCACGCGGCCTCCGGCCGACAGGAACGGCCTGGCCGTGGCCGCCATGGTGCTCGGCATCATCGGCCTGACCACCTCGATCGCCTTCGTCGGCGGCCTGTTCGGCGTCATCGGCCTGATCCTGGGCATCGCCGCCCTGATGAAGGCCAGGCGGAGCGGCGTGGGCCGGGGCATGTCCATCACCGGCGTGGTGACGTCGTTCATGGCGATCGCGGTGTCCGTCCTGGCCGCCATTCTCATGGCCTGGTACGCCAACAACACGCAGAAGTGCTACCAGCCGGAGAGCTTCCAGCAATACAAGCAGTGCGTTCACCAGCAGCTCACCGGAGACTGACCGGCGGCCGGCGGCACCGCCGGCAATAACCCGGCCTCGGCGCACCCAAGTCCCTGGCGATGGAATCGCCGACCTCCCGCGCACACAAGGGAGGAAGGGCCAATCACCTCTCCCCAGCAAGGACAAGCAACACGTGCGAAACAGACGAACAGCGTCTCTTCTGGCTGTCGGTGCCGCGACGGCTCTCATCTCGGCGCTCACACCCGCAACGGCCTTTGCCGCATCTCAGACCACCGTGGCCAAGGACCCTCTGCGGCAGTACACGCAGCAGAATTCCCCATGGCAGCGCTGCGACGCGGAGAACCCCGCCACCTATCAGTGCGCGACGCTCAAGGTGCCGCTGGACTACAGCGATCCCGGTGGAAAGAGGATCGACATCGCGATATCCCGGCTGAAGGCAAGCAGCGCAAAGGAACGGCGCGGTGTTCTGCTGCTCAACCCCGGCGGCCCCGGCGGGCCGGGCCTGAGCATGCCCGTGGACCCGGCATTGAACCTTCCCCGGGAAGTGAAGAGACGGTACGACCTCATCGGGTTCGACCCGAGGGGCGTCGGGCAGAGCTCTCCGGTCAGCTGCGGTCTGACTGACGAAGAAAGGAACGATGAACGCCCGTACAAGGCCGCGACATTCGCGAAGGACGTGGAGTGGGCACGTACGGTGGCCGGCAAATGCCGGGCCGAGGCGGGTGAAACACTGAGGCACCTCACCACCCGCAACACCGCTCGCGACATGGACGTCATCCGTGCTGTGCTGGGGGAGAGGAAGATCTCCTACCTGGGGTACTCCTACGGCAGCTACCTCGGCGCTGTCTACACGCAGATGTTCCCCCGGCGAACCGACCGGTTCGTGCTGGACAGCGCGACCGACCCCGCGCGGGCCTGGCGGGGCATGTTCCAAGGAATGGCGGAGGGGGCCGAGCCCGCCTTCACGAGATGGAGCGAATGGACTGCCCGGCGGCACACGACGTACGGACTGGGCAATACCCCGGCCGAGGTCCGCGAGACCTTCTGGAAGCTGATCGCCCGGGCCGACAGCAAGCCCATCGAGTCCGGCGGGATACCCCTCACCGGTGACGACATCCGCTCCGAGCTGCGTGCCACGTTCTCCCGCGTTCAGAGGGCCGCCGAAAGGGTCGCCGAGCTGAAGATGGCGGCCGAGGGCAAGAAGCCGGCCCCGTCCGGCACGCCGGAGCGGGCCCCGGGCCCCGTCCCACCGGCGTTCGCCCGTGACGTTCCCTCGGACAATGACGCCGCGAGTGCTTGGGCTGTCCTGTGCGCCGACACCCGTACGTGGCCGCGCGATCCCGAGCAGTACCGCCGCGACGCGATCCGCGACAAGGCCCGGTATCCGCTGTATGGCGATTTCGCCTCCACCATCAAGCCGTGCGCCTTCTGGAAGCAGGGCAGCGAGCCCGCGACAACGGTGAACAACAAGGTCGATGCACTGATCCTGCAGAACCAGTGGGACCCTCAAACGCCCCTGGCCGGTGCCCAGGGCATGCACCGGGCCCTGCGCGGCTCCCGGATGGTCACGGTCGCCGGAGGGGAGGGGCACGGCATCTACGGCACCGACTCCTGTGCAGACAAGAGCGCCACGGCCTATCTGACCACGGGCGGGCTCCCGGCCGAGGACCTGACCTGTCGAGCGCCGTCGGATACTCGAAGCGGCTGACTCCGGGGCGGCGAGGGCGTGTTTCGAAAGTCCCGTCCGACCGGCCTTGATCCGGTGGCGATCCGCCGACGCTGACAGACGATCAGCCCCCACAGGTACCGCATGGCGCTGCGACGGTCGGGGGGTCGTACGGAGTGCAGTGAGCGATTCCTGATGCGAATCCCTCCCCGGGGTGGTGGCGGAACCTGGTCGCAGGTGTCTGCTCAACGGATCGTACGGACAGCGTGTACGTGCAGTCCGTGTCGTGGACGACGACGAGGAGCGGGGCGCCAGTCTTGATGTGTGCTTGGGCGGCGCGTTGGCTCTCGCGATCCTCGTACCAGGCGCGTAGTTCCGCGAGGTGTGGGTCGAGGTCGAGCCGGTCCGCGATCCACAGCGCCTGGCCGCCGAGCCACCGCAGCGCGAGGAGGGGGGAGATGGTCCGGAAGGTGCCCAGGACGTACCGCGCTGTTTCGTCGGTGCCGTACACGGGCCCTTCGGCGAGCGCCTCGCACCGGTAACCCGCCTGCGGGGGACGCCCGTTCATGTTGCCGGTCACAGGATCCGCCCCGCGCTCCGGGCATTGCACCGTGCGGTCTCGGCCCGCAACCGCTCTATCGGGCTCGGCGGCCGCACGTTCCCGGGCTCCGCCTCCCATTCCGTCCCACCGCAGACCGGCCGCAACGACCAGTACGGGCCGGCCACACCCCGGAACTCGCCCACTTGGTCGCGACGGCTGGTGTCCACCAACAGCGTGCCGGGGGCGGGTACTTGTGGGGGCTTCTGTTCGTTCGGTGGGTCGTCTTTCGCAGACATGAGCCACTCCTCTCTGTAACGGTTCCGCTACCAAGGGGGATCAGCGTGGCTTAGGGTCGAGGGAGTCTTCAACTTACGCAGATTGACAGGCAAGTTAGGTACTGGATGGTGAATCGGAAGGAACTGGACCCCGATCGATCGCCCAGCGCGGCGTTCGGTGCGCGTCTTCGCAGCTTGAGGGATGAACACGGCTGGACGCAGGACGAACTCGGCGAGCGCATGGGGTGTTCCGGGGCGCATATTTCTGCCGTTGAAACTGGGCGGCGGAAACCAACTCAACAGTTTGCAGCAAGTGCTGACAGGACGTTTGGGACCGGCGACAGGTTGGAGCGCCAGAGCCGGTCCGTCAGACACAGGGCGCTGCTCGAAGGCTTCCCGGAGTACGTCACTCACGAGGCGCGCGCGGTAGAGATCAGGCTCTACGAAGTTGGTGTCATACCTGGTCTGCTCCAGACGCCGGAGTACGCGTCAGCGCTCGGAGACAGCACTGTGAAACGGGGCGTTGCCTCGCGGGAGCAAGCCGACGAGCGGATTGCGCTGGTTGCGCAGCGCCAAGCATCGCTCACACGAACACCGCCCCCGTTGGTTTTCGTGGTACTTGACGAAAGCTGTCTCCTCCGCCCCATCGGGGACCGTGCGCTCATGGACGCACAGTTCGCGCGCTTGATGCAGTTTGCCGAGCTGCCGAACACCGTGCTTCAGGTCGCCCCGTTCGCCATCGGGGTTCGCCGTCCGATGACGTTGCCGGTAACCGTGCTCACGACGCCGGACCGCTCGCTCATGTCGTATGCGGAGTCCGCCAACCGGGGCCATCTTGAGCGAGACAGCGCATCGGTGCTGCCCATCCTGACGGACTACCATCAACTACAGGCCGAAGCGCTGTCGCGAGCGGCGTCCGTGGCCATGATCAGCCAGTTACGAAAGGGCATCCCGTGACGACCGAGTCCCCCCGTTGGTTCAAGTCCTCATTCAGCGAGAACGGCGGCCAGTGCATCGAGGTCGCCGCCAACCTCATTGCCCCGCTCGGAGTGGTCCCCGTCCGCGACTCGAAGAACCCGGGCGGCCCGGTGCTGAATGCCTCCACCGCCTCGTTCGCCTCGTTCGTGGCGGGCGTCAAGGCCGGCGCGCTCGGCACCGTCTGACCGTTCAGACGACGCATGTGATCCGACAACACCCCACCATGCAGCTGCATGGTGGGGCGTTCGCGCGGACAACCCGCGCCCTACACCAGGCTCTCCCGCCACGCGCGGTGCAGGCCGGCGAACCTGCCCGTTCCGCCGATGAGTTCCGCCGGTGCACCGTCCTCCACGACGCACCCGTGCTCCATCACCAGGACCCGGTCCGCGATCTCCACCGTCGACAGGCGGTGGGCGATCACCACCGCGGTCCGGCCGTGCAGCACCGTGTCCATGGCCCGTTGCACCGCGCGTTCACCGGGGATGTCCAGGGAACTCGTCGCCTCGTCGAGGATCAGCACCGACGGGTTCGCGAGCAGGGCCCGTGCGAACGCGACCAGTTGGCGCTGACCGGCCGAGATCCGGCCGCCCCGCTTGCGTACGTCCGTGTCGTATCCCTCGGGCAGACCGGCGATGAAGTCGTGCGCGCCGATCGCCTTGGCGGCCTGCTCGATCTCCTCGCGGGTCGCGTCCGGGCTGCCGAGCGCGATGTTCTCGGCGACCGTCCCGGAGAACAGGAACGCCTCCTGGGTCACCATGACCACACCCCGGCGCAACTCGGGCACGGCCAGGTCCCGCAGGTCGGTGCCGTCCAGCAGCACCCGGCCGTCGGTCGGGTCGTAGAAGCGGGCCAGCAGCTTGGCGAGCGTCGACTTGCCCGCGCCCGTGGAACCGACCACGGCCACGGTCTGGCCGGCCGGCACCGTCAGGTCGAAGCGCGGCAGCACCTCGCCGCCCGTGCGGTAGGCGAAACGCACCGAGTCGAAGACGACCTCGCGGCCCGGGTGCTCGCCCGTGAGCGCGGGCAGCTCCCGCGGCTTCGACGGCTCGGGGACGGAAGGGGTCTGCGCCAGCAGACCCGCGATCTTCTCCAGCGAGGCCGCCGCCGACTGGTAGGAGTTGAGGAACATGCCGAGCCGGTCGATCGGGTCGTACAGCCGGCGCAGATAGAGCACGGCCGCGGCCAGCACACCGAGCGCCAGGGTGCCCGACGCCACGCGGTACGCACCCCAGAGCACGATCCCCGCGACCGCCGTGTTCGCGACCAGCCGGGAGCCGACGACATAGCGCGCCATCTCCAGCAGCGCGCCGCCGTTCGTCCACGCGTGCGTGCTGTTGAGGTCCTCGAAGTGCCGGTCGTTGATCCGCTCGCGGCGGAAGGCCTGGACGGGACGGATGCCGTTCATCGACTCGGCGAACTTCACGATGACCGCGGCGATCGCCGTCGACCGCGCCGCGTAGAGCACTCCGGCCCGCTGCTGGTAGAGCCGTACCAGCAGATACAGGGGAACGAAGGAGAGCACCGCGACCGCGCCCAGCCCGAAGTCCAGCCAGAGCAGCATCAGCGAGATGGAGACGAACGACAGGATGACGCCGATCAGTTCCTGCAGACCTTCGCTGAGCAGTTCCCGCAGCGACTCCACATCCGTGGTGGAACGGGAGATCAGCCGGCCCGAGGTGTAGCGCTCATGGAAGTCCACGCTCAGCGCCTGTGCGTGACGGAAGATCCGCCCGCGCAGATCGAGCAGCACGTCCTGGTTGATCCGGGCGGAGGCCAGGATGAACGCGTACTGCATGCCACCCGCGGCCACCGAGCACAGCGCGTATCCCACGGCCACCGCGATCAGCGGCCCGTAGTCCTTGTCCCGGAAGGCGGGCACCCCGCTGTCGATGGCGTACGCGACGAGCAGTGGGCCCGCCTGTACCGCCGCCTGCTGGACCAGCAGCAACAGGGCGGACACCATCACCCGGCCCCGGTGCGGCCGGAGCAACGACATCAGCAGTGCGCGGGTCGCACCACGGGGCGTGGGCAGATCGTCCCGGTCGAACCGGTCCCCGGCGCCGTCGGCTGGGGACGGGCCCTCGGGCGTCTCGCGCGCATCGCGCCGGTCGGCGGGCCCGGTCGTCGTCGTACTGGTCATCGGGTGCGGCCCTTCTCGGCGGGGACGTCCGGCACGAGGCGGTCCTCGGCGGACGGGTCGGGGAAGGCGTCCTCGGCGAGGGCACCCTCCTGTGCGCTTTTGGCGCCCGTCATCAGCCAGGCGTACTCCGCACTGTCGCGCAGCAGTTCCTGATGGGTGCCGACGGCGGTGATCCGGCCCTCCGACAGCAGCGCCACCCGGTCCGCCAGCATCACGGTGGACGGACGGTGCGCGACGACGATCGCCGTCGTCTCCTCCAGCACCTGGCGCAGGGCGGCCTCCACCAGAGCCTCCGTGTGCACGTCCAGGGCGGAGAGCGGATCGTCGAGCACCAGGAAACGCGGCCGGCCGACCACGGCGCGGGCCAGCGCGAGCCGCTGGCGCTGACCGCCGGAGAGACTGAGCCCCTGCTCGCCGACCTGGGTGCCGATGCCCTCGGGCAGGTCGTGGACGAAGTCGGCCTGCGCGACCGAGAGCGCGCGCCGCAGCTCTTCCTCCCCGGCGCCCTCGGCGCCCATCAGCACGTTCTCCCCGACGGTCGCCGAGAAGAGCGTCGGCTCCTCGAACGCCACGGACACCAGCTCGCGCAACTCCTCCCGGGGCATGGTGGTGATGTCCCTGCCGTCCAGCGTGATCCGTCCCGCGGTGGCCTCGTGCAGCCGGGGCACGAGGGCGGTGAGCGTCGTCTTCCCGGAACCCGTGGCTCCGACCAGGGCCATGGTCTCGCCGGGGCGGATGCGCAGATCGATCCTGGACAGGACGGGTTCGGAACCGGCCTGCGCGTCGGGGTAGCGGAACTCCACGCCCTCGAAGACCATCTCGCCGTGGACCGGCGTGTCCTTGGGAGCCGGGCCGTCGGCGCCGGCCGTGTCGTCCTCCTCGGCCACGTCCATCACCTCGAAGAAACGCTCGGTCGCCGTCGCCGACTCCTGGCTCATCGCCAGCAGGAAACCGATCGACTCGATCGGCCACCGCAGCGCGAGTGCCGTGGAGAGGAAGGCGACCAGGGTGCCCGCCGAGAGCCCGCCGTCCGCGACCTGGACCGTGCCGAGGACCAGCGCCGCCCCGATGGCCAGCTCCGGGATCACGGTGATGGCGGCCCAGATGCCCGCGAGGAGACGCGCCTTGTCCAGCTCCGTGCTCCGCAGCCGCTGCGAGAGGGCCCGGAACGCGAGGGCCTGGCTGCGGTGCCGTCCGAAGCCCTTGATGATGCGGATGCCGAGCACGCTCTCCTCGACGACCGTCGTCAGATCGCCGACCTGGTCCTGCGCCGTGCGCGCCACGAGCGAGTACTTCGTCTCGAAGACCGCGCAGATGACCACCAACGGCACCACCGGGGCGAGCAGCACCAGCCCCAGCGTCCACTGCTGCATCAGCAGAATGACGAAGCCGACCAGGATCGTCGTGCCGTTGACCAGCAGGAACGTCAGCGGAAAGGCCAGGAACATGCGCAGCAGCATCAGGTCCGTGGTCCCGCGTGACAGCAACTGCCCCGACGGCCAGCGATCGTGGAACGCCACCGGCAGCCGCTGCAGATGCCGGTACAGGTCGGCCCGCATCGCCGCTTCGACCCCCGCCAGCGGCCGGGCCACCAGCCACCGCCGTATCCCGAAGAGCACGGCCTCGGCGATGCCCAGCAGCAAGAGGTACAGCGCGCCCAGCCACACACCCCCCGGATCACGGTCCGCCACCGGGCCGTCGACGATCCACTTCAGTACGAGAGGGATCACCAGGCCGATGCATGAGGCGACTATCGCGACCAGCGCGGCGCCGAACATGCGGTTCCGCACCGGCTTCACATAGGGCCACAGCCGCAACAGCGAGCGTACGGTGGACCGTTCCTTGGGGTCTGCATCTTTTTCGGGCATCACAGGCGAGACTACGGTTCACCACTGACATCGCTCATGTGGTTTTTCGGCCGTCCGGTGCTGCCGGAGCCCCGGAACGGATCCCGAGGGACCCGCAGGTCGTACCCGGTATCAACCGATCGGCCGATGTCCGTTCGAGCGCGATGGACGATGGTGCGCCGGTCCCCGCGACACGATGCTCGTGGGCATGGCAATCATCGAAGTGAGCGGGGTGCGCAAGGCCTACGCCGGGCGCCCCGTGGTGGACGGAGTGAGTTTCGCCGTCGACGAGGGGGAGATCTTCGGGATCCTCGGACCCAACGGTGCGGGCAAGACCACCACCGTCGAGTGCGTCGAGGGGCTGCGGGTTCCCGACGCCGGAACGGTCCGCGTCGCCGGTCTCGACCCGGTCGCCGACCACGACCGGGTGACCCGGCTGCTCGGCGCCCAGCTCCAGGAGAGCGAACTGCAGCCCAAGATCACCGTGGCCGAGGCACTGGAGCTGTACAGCGCCTTCTACCCGGACCCCGCCGACTGGCGCGCGCTGGCCGAACGGCTCGGTCTGCACACCAAGTACGGCACCAGGTTCGCCAAACTGTCCGGCGGTCAGAAGCAGCGGCTGTCCATCGCGCTCGCCCTGGTCGGCAACCCGAAGGTCGTGGTCCTCGACGAGCTGACCACGGGTCTGGACCCGCGGGCCCGCCGGGACACCTGGAAGCTGATCGAGGATGTACGCGACAGCGGCGTGACGGTCCTTCTGGTCACCCACTTCATGGAGGAGGCCACTCGGCTCTGCGACCGTGTCGCCGTGATCGACAAGGGCAAGGTCGTCGCCCTCGACACCCCGTCCGGCCTGATCGACCGGACCGGCAGCGCCACCGCCATCTCGTTCACCCCTTCGCAGCCGCTCGACGGCACCGAGCTCGCCCTGCTCCCCGGGGCGGCCTCCGTCGAGCAGAAGGACGGCCGGGTCGTCATCCAGGGCACCGACGAGACGGTCAACGCCGTGATCTCGCTGCTGGCCCGCCACCGCGTCACCGCGCACCGACTCCGTGTCTCCGAGGCGACGCTGGACGACGCCTTCCTCGACCTCACAGAACAGGCGGCCTGAGATGACCACGGCGAACCCGGCCACGGCGACGGACACGCCGACCCCATGGGCGGCGGTGCTCAGGTCCGAGACGCGGCTCTTCCTGCGCGAGCCCGCCGCCCTGTTCTGGATCCTCGTCT
Organism: Streptomyces sp. NPDC014727; assembly: GCF_043083485.1. Classification (NCBI taxonomy): domain Bacteria; kingdom Bacillati; phylum Actinomycetota; class Actinomycetes; order Kitasatosporales; family Streptomycetaceae; genus Streptomyces; species Streptomyces sp. NPDC014727. Next base: position 255,185 of record NZ_JBIBYR010000010.1, read on the forward strand.
TCCCCACCGCGCTGATGACGATCCTCGGTCTGATCCCGTCCTTCCGGGACCCCGACGACGCGCTCGGCGGCCGCCGCGTCATCGATCTGTACGTACCGGTGGCGGTACTGCTCGCCATGATCATGGCGGGTCTGCAGGCCATGCCGCCCGTCCTGACGGGATACCGCGAGCGCGGGATCCTGCGCCGGATGTCGACCACTCCGGTGCCGCCGTCCGCCCTGCTCACCGCGCAGATCGCCCTGCACGGCGCCGCGGCCCTCGGCTCCACCGCGCTCGTGATGGCCGTCGGCCGGATCGCCTTCGGCGTCGCACTGCCCGGACAGCCCTTCGGCTACGTCCTGGCGCTGCTCCTGTCGACGGCGAGCGTCCTCGTCCTCGGCGCACTGCTCTGCGCGCTCTCCCGTACCACCAAGGCATCCGCCGCGATCAGCTCGGTCGTCAACCTCGTGATGATGTTCAGCGCCGGGGTCTGGATCCCGGTGCAGTCCATGCCCGACACGCTCCGGCGCATCGTCGAGGTCACCCCGTTCGGCGCGGCCTCCCAGGCGCTGGACCGGGCGGCGTCCGGTGGCTGGCCCGGCTGGGTGCAGCTCGGCGTCATGGCGCTGTGGGCGGCCGTGGTGACTGTGCTCGCGACCCGTCTGTTCCGGTGGGAGTGAGCGTTCATGGGGGAGAATCCCCCCATGAACGCGGGGGACACGGCTCAGGCGGGCGCGACCAGAGCGACGACGGCCGCGCAGTGGTGGGAACGGTTCTTCCGGTACGGGCCGTACGGCCTGCTCGGCCTGGCCGGCGCGGCCTCTGCCGTGTCCGCCGACCTCATCATGTCCCGCTCCAACGTGTACGCCGCCGCGGCGCTGGTTCCGGTGGCACTCGTCCTCCAGTTCTGGTGGGGACGGTACGGGACGGCGGTCACCCCGCCGTCGCGGACGGCGCAGTTCTACTTCGTCGCCCGCACGTCACTCGCCTTCGGACTGACCTGGTGCAACCCGTTCTTCTCCATCTTCGCGGTGCTCGGCTACTTCGACGCCGGCAGGCTGCTTCCGCAACGGGCCATGCGCGCCGGGCTGCTGGCCACCGCCGTCATCATGGCCGGCTCGCAGTCCGGCAGTGGCCTCCCGTCGGCCGCCCTCGTGAACTGGATCGCCTTCGGCCTCCTCTTCGCCCTGCACGCAACCCTCACCATGGTGTTCGCCCAGATCGGCGCCCAGGAGGCCGAGCACGCGCGTACCCAGGTCGACACCATCGCCGAACTGGAGACGGCCAACGCCCGCCTCGAACAGGCCCTCGCGGAGAACGCGGGTCTGCACGCCCAACTCCTCCTCCAGGCCCGCGAGGCAGGTGTCGCGGACGAGCGGCGCCGGCTCGCCGCCGAGATCCACGACACCCTCGCCCAGGGTCTGACCGGCATCATCGCCCAGCTCCAGGTGGTGACCTCGGTCGCCGACACCGACCCGGCACTGGCCCGGCAGCACCTCGACCGCGCCGCCGCGCTCGCCCGGCACAGCCTGGGCGAGGCGCGCCGCTCGGTCCACGATCTGGTCCCCGCCGCCCTGGAGCACGACGACCTTCCGGGCGCGCTGAAGAAGACGGTCACCGGCTGGGGGGAGCGCCAGGGGATCCGGGCCGAGTTCACCGTCACCGGGACCGTCGAGCCGGTCCACGACGAGATAGCCGCCACTTTGCTCCGCATCGCCGAGGAGGCCCTCGCCAACACCGGCCGCCACGCACGGGCCTCACGGGTCGGCATCACCCTGTCCTTCATGGGCGACGAACTCACCCTGGACGTACGGGACGACGGCCGCGGCTTCGACCCGGCCGCCCTGCCGCCGTACAGCGGCGCGGGGGGTTTCGGGCTCGGCGGCATGCGGGCCCGCGCCGAACGCGTCGCGGGCATCGTCGAGGTGGAGACGGAGCCGGGCCGCGGCACGGCGGTCTGCGCCCGGGTGCCGCTGGTTCAGGACAGCCGATGACCAGTACGGTTGGCCTGTCATGGCTGAGGAACCCGCACGCGTCATCACGCTCGTCGTCGTCGACGACCACCCCGTCGTACGGGACGGTCTGCGCGGCATGTTCGATTCGGCCCCGGGGTTCCGGGTCCTCGGGGAGGCGTCGAACGGGGTGGAGGGGGTCGATCTCGTGGCCCGGCTCGACCCCGATGTCGTCCTGATGGACCTGCGGATGCCGGGCGGCGGCGGAGTGGCCGCCATCTCCGAACTGACCCGGCGCGGTGACCGGTCCAAGGTGCTCGTCCTCACCACGTACGACACCGACTCCGACACCCTGCCCGCGATCGAGGCCGGTGCCACCGGCTATCTGCTCAAGGACGCCCCGCGCGACGAGTTGTTCAACGCCGTCCGGGCCGCCGCGGACGGCCGCACCGTCCTCTCGCCCGCCATCGCCTCCCGCCTCGTCTCACGGGTGCGCACGCCGGCGGCCCCGGACAACGACGCGCTGTCGGCCCGTGAGCGCGAGGTGCTGGCACTCGTCGCGAAGGGCACCTCGAACCGGGCGATAGCCGCCGAGCTGTTCATCAGCGAGGCCACGGTGAAGACCCACCTCACCCACATCTTCGCCAAGCTGGGCGCCAAGGACCGGGCCGCCGCCGTCGCGATCGGCTACGACCGCGGCATCCTCGGCTGACGCCCGCGCCCCGCCGTTCACTCCCTGACCCGCAGCAGCAGCACCGATCTCTCCGGCACGGTCAGCGTCCCGCCGCCGGGGTGGACTGTGCCGGGGGCCGCCTCCTGGTCCTCCCGCGAGGTGTCCAGGACGAGTTCGTAGCTCTGCGCCCAGGGCGGCCCGGGGAGCACGAAGCCGCTCGGCCGGTGGTCCGCGTGCAGGATCGCCAGAAAGCTGTCGTCCGTGACCGGTTCGCCGCGCGCGTCCCTGCCGGGGATGTCGCGCCCGGAGAGATAGAGCCCGAGCGTGGCCGCCGGGGCGTACCAGTCCTCCTCCGTCATCTCCGCGCCCTGCCGGGTGAACCACGCCAGGTCCCGCAGCCCGTCCGCCGCCTGCGCCCGCCCGGAGAAGAAGGCGCGGCGGCGCAGCACCGGGTGGCTGTGGCGCAGGGTGAGCACCCGTGAGGTCAGCTCGGTCAGCGCCCGCCACTCGGGCCGTTCGAGCAGCGACCAGTCCACCCAGCCGACCTCGTTGTCCTGGCAGTAGGCGTTGTTGTTGCCGCCCTGGGTACGGCCCATCTCGTCGCCCGCGACCAGCATCGGCACCCCGGTGGACAGCAGCAGAGTGGTGAGCAGATTGCGCAGCTGGCGGCGGCGCAGCGCGTTGACACCGGGGTCCTCGCTCTCGCCCTCGGCTCCGCAGTTCCAGGACCGGTTGTCCGAGGTGCCGTCCCGGTTGCCCTCGCCGTTGGCCTCGTTGTGCTTCTGTTCGTAGCTGACCAGATCGCGCAGGGTGAAGCCGTCGTGCGCGGTGATGAAATTGACCGAGGCGTACGGGCGCCGGCCGCCCCAGGCGTACAGATCACTGGATCCGGTCAGCCGGTAGCCGAGATCCCGTACGTCGGGCAGGGCGCCGCGCCAGAAGTCCCGTACGGCGTCGCGGTAGTGGTCGTTCCACTCGGTCCACAGCGGGGGGAAGGCGCCCACCTGGTAGCCGCCGTTGCCGACGTCCCACGGCTCGGCGATCAGCTTCACCCGGCGCAGCACCGGGTCCTGGGCGATCACCGCGAGGAACGGGGAGAGCATGTCCACGTCGTGCATCGAACGGGCCAGCGCCGCCGCCAGATCGAAGCGGAATCCGTCGACGCCCATCTCCGTGACCCAGTAGCGCAGCGAGTCGGTGATCAGCCGCAGGACGTGCGGCTGGACCACGTGCAGGGTGTTGCCGCAGCCGGTGTAGTCCGCGTATCTGCGGGCGTCGGGCTGGAGGCGGTAGTAGCCACGGTTGTCGATGCCGCGCAGTGACAGCATCGGGCCCAGTTCGCTCGCCTCCGCGGTGTGGTTGTAGACCACGTCGAGGATCACCTCGATCCCGGCGTCGTGCAGGGCCCGCACCATCCGCTTGAACTCGCCGACCTGCTGGCCGGCGGTCCCGCTGGCCGAGTAGTCGGCGTGCGGGGCGAAGTAGCCGATGGAGTTGTAGCCCCAGTAGTTGTGCAGGCCGCGCCTGAGCAGGTGGTCCTCGTGGGCGAACTGATGCACCGGCAGCAGTTCCACCGCCGTCACGCCGAGCCGGAGCAGATGGTCGAGCGCGGCCGGATGGGCGAGACCGGCGTAGGTGCCCCGCAGTTCCTCCGGGATTTCTGGGTGCAGCATGGTGAAGCCGCGCACATGGAGCTCGTAGATGACGGAGTCCGCCCACGGGGTCTTGGGGCGGCGGTCCTCGGCCCAGTCGTCGTCGTCGTGGACGACGACGCCCTTCGGCACGTACGGGGCGGAGTCCCGTTCGTCGCGCACGGTGTCCGCGACCTGCTGGTGAGGCCAGTCCCTCACATGGCCGTACACCTCGGCCGGGAGGGTGAACGAGCCGTCCACGGCGCGGGCGTACGGATCGAGGAGCAGTTTCGCCGCGTTCCACCGGGCACCGGTCCAGGGGTCCCAGCGGCCGTGCACCCGGTAGCCGTACCGTCGGCCCGGCCGTACGCCCGGCACGAATCCGTGCCGGATCTCATGGGTCAGCTCGGTCAGCGCAAGGCGCGTCTCGTTTCCCTCCTCGTCGAAGAGGCACAGCTCGACGGCCTCCGCGCCGCCCGCCCAGAGCGCGAAATTGGTGCCCGCCACGCCGTCGGGGCCGACCCGGAAGCGGGCGCCGAGCGGTGTCGGCGCGCCGGGCCACACGGTGGGCGGACGCCCCGTCACGGCCCCTCGCGCGCGCTCCCGCACGGGCGCCGTCTCCGTCTCCTGCACTGCTTCCTGCTCGGCTGCGCTCGACACCTGCTCGCCTCCCGCGGCTCGTGGGGATCCGCACCGAAGAGGAGCGCACGGCGTCCCGGCCGCGGCTCCCCGAGTGTGGTCCTCCCCCTTGTTCTGCCCACACGCGCGCCCGCACTCACGTTTCCCCCGACCGGCCCCCGTCGTTGGGGGGACGTGAACCACGTAGCGAAGAGGGCGGTGGCGAACGCGGCCACCGTGCCGACTTGGGCAGGACTGCTCGTCGTGCTGGCTCTGCTGACCGGCTGCACCGGCACCGGAACCGTCTTCGGAGGGAAGGCGCGCTCCCCGCAGGACGCGATCCGGATCGTCCCGGAGGACGGGGCCAGCAACGTCGGCCCCGACGACCGGATGGAGGTGGAGGTCCCCGACGGGCGGCTGGAGAGCGTCAGGGTGACGCGGATCGAGGATGCGCAGAGCCAGGAGGTACCGGGCCGGATCGCGCACGACGGCCGCTCCTGGACGCCCCGGGAGAAGCCGGGCCGGCTCGGACTCGCCGCCAAGTACCGTGTCGACGCGGTCGCCCTGGACGGCGCCGGACACCGCTCGGCCCGCCACACCACCTTCACCACGGTCGTCCCCGAGCACCGCTTCATCGGGCTACTTCACACCGGAGAACCGGTCCACGGTCGGCACCGGAATGATCGTTTCGTTCAACTTCAACCGCCCGGTCAGGAATCGTGCGGCCGTGCAGCGCGCCATCCGGGTGAGCGCGGATCCGGCGGTCGAGGTGGTGGGGCACTGGTTCGGCGACAGCCGCCTCGACTTCCGCCCCGCCGCCTACTGGGTGCCGGGCACCGAGGTAACCGTCAAGGTGGGGCTGCGCGATGTGGAGGGCGCGCCGCACGTCTACGGCTCGCAGGACAAGACGGTCTCCTTCGAGGTGGGCCGTTCCCAGATCTCCCGGGTGGACGCGGCCGCCCACAGCATGGAGGTGCGCCGCGACGGCCGGCTCCTGTCGACGGTCCCGATCACGGCGGGCTACCCGGGCATGGAGACGTACAACGGCAAGATGGTGGTCAGCGAGATGTACGACGTGACCCGGATGGACGGCCGGACCGTCGGCTTCGGTGGCGAGTACGACATCAAGGACGTCCCGCACGCCCTCCGGCTCACCGACTCCGGCACCTTCCTGCACGGCAACTACTGGTCGGAGGAGGACGTCTTCGGCTCGGCCAACGTCAGCCACGGCTGCGTCGGGCTGCGCGACGTGCAGGGCGGCGGCGACGACACCCCGGCCGGCTGGTTCTTCGACCGGACACTCGTCGGCGACGTGGTCGAGGTCGTCAACTCCAAGGACAAGCAGGTCGCACCGGACAACGGGCTCGGAGGCTGGAACCTGAGCTGGGCCCGGTGGAAAGCCGGCTCCGCCCTGCGCTGAGGCGCCGTCAGAGCGGCCGGGGCCCGTCCGGCGGTCGAGGACGGACCCCCGGCCGGCCCCGCGGTACGCCGTACCCCGTGTCACCTGGTGAAGTCCTGGACAACTTGGGACTGAACGGTGACATCCGCGGGGTCAACTCCGCCGGTTCGGTGTGATTATCTTTCGCTGAGCGCGCATGTGCAGCGCGCGGGGGCGGGAACCTGTGGGTTCCCAGGGCCTTGGCGGGGCCGGGCCGTGTGAGGGGAGACGAGCACATTGAACGGGCAGCCGATATCGGGGACATCGGCCGGGGCGAACAGCGGGCGGCGCGGGCGAGGAGCCACCGGAACGCTGGCTCTGGCACTGGGTGCGCTGCTGTTCCTGGTGACCGCGTGCGGCGGGGGAGACGCCGGTGACGCGGGCAAGGGCGGAAAGGCCGAGGACACCACGGCCTCGCAGGCCGTGGTGACCGTCGCGCCGAAGGACGGGGCGGACTCCGTCGCCACCAGCGGGGCGCTGAAGATCTCGGCCGCGCAGGGAAAGCTGACCACGGTCAAGGTCGCCGACCCCAAGGGCGCCGCGGTGGAGGGGAAGATCGCGGCGGACGGTGCGAGCTGGACGCCGGACCAGCATCTGGCCGCCGCGACCAAGTACAGCGTCCACGCGGTCGCCAAGGACGCGAAGGGCCGTGAGTCGGCGAAGGACACCAGCTTCACGACGCTGGTCCCGCAGAACACCTTCATCGGGCAGTACACCCCGGAGGACGGCTCCACGGTCGGTGTGGGCATGCCCGTCTCCATCCACTTCACCCGGGGCATCACCGACCCGGCCGCGGTCGAGAAGGCCATCAAGGTAACGGCCGAGCCGTCCGTTCCGATCGAGGGCCACTGGTTCGGCAACGACCGGCTCGACTTCCGCCCCGAGGCGTACTGGGCCGCCGGTACCAAGGTGACCGTGAAGCTCAACCTCGACGGCGTCGAGGGACGCCCCGGTGTCTACGGCAAGCAGGCCAAGTCGATCTCCTTCACCATCGGCCGCAGCCAGGTCAGCAGCGTCGACGCGAGCACGCACCGGATGAAGGTCGTCCGCGACGGCAAGCAGATCAAGGACATCCCGATCTCGGCGGGCGCCCCCGCGACCACCACGTACAACGGTCAGATGGTCATCAGCGAGAAGCTCAAGGTGACCCGGATGAACGGTGACACGGTGGGCTTCGGCGGCGAGTACGACATCAAGGACGTGCCGCACGCGATGCGCCTGTCCACCTCGGGGACCTTCATCCACGGCAACTACTGGGGCGGCTCCGGTGTCTTCGGCTCGGCCAACACCAGCCACGGCTGTGTCGGTCTGCAGGACGTGCGCGGCGCGTGGAGCAAGACGACCCCGGCGGCCTGGTTCTTCGACAACTCGCTCATCGGCGACGTCGTGGTCGTGAAGAACTCGAAGGACCGGACGATCCAGCCGGACAACGGCCTCAACGGCTGGAACATGTCCTGGGCGGAGTGGACCAAGTAGCTCTCGTCGTACGGAACACGAGCGGGCCCGGTGCTGTGACCGACAGCACCGGGCCCGCTCGCATGAGCCCCGGTTAACCTGCCTCTCATGACCGTAACCCTCGAAGTACGCGACGGCGTCGGCACGATCCTGCTGGACCGCCCTCCCATGAACGCCCTGGACGTCGCCACCCAGGACCGGCTGCGTGAACTCGCCGAGGAGTCCACCCGGCGCGACGACGTCCGCGCCGTGGTCCTCTACGGCGGCGAGAAGGTGTTCGCGGCGGGCGCGGACATCAAGGAGATGCAGGCCATGGACCACACGGCGATGGTCGTACGGTCCAAGGCGCTGCAGGACTCCTTCACCGCGGTGGCCCGGATCCCCAAGCCCGTCGTCGCCGCAGTCACCGGCTACGCGCTGGGCGGCGGCTGCGAGCTGGCGCTCTGCGCCGACTTCAGGATCGCCGCCGACAACGCCCGGCTGGGCCAGCCGGAGATCCTGCTCGGGCTGATCCCCGGCGCGGGCGGCACCCAGCGCCTCGCCCGGTTGATCGGCCCCTCCCGGGCCAAGGACCTGATCTTCACCGGTCGTCATGTGAAGGCCGAGGAGGCTCTGTCGATCGGTCTGGTGGACCGCGTGGTGCCCGCCGCCGAGGTGTATGAGCGGGCGCACGCCTGGGCCGCCGGGCTGGCGAAGGGGCCGGCCCTCGCGCTGCGCGCCGCCAAGGAATCCGTCGACGCGGGGCTGGAGACGGACATCGACACGGGGCTCACGATCGAGCGGAACTGGTTCGCGGGTCTGTTCGCCACCGAGGACCGGGAGCGCGGAATGCGCAGCTTTGTGGAAGAGGGGCCGGGCAAGGCCAAATTCCTCTGAACGAACGCCAGTTGGGTACAGGTTGACGCGGGTTCATCCGTGCGGGCGGATCAGCCGGACCTCAAGGGAACCTTGAGGTCCGGCTGTCCGAAGAGACTGGCAAAGTCGCCTGGACGGGGTATCCGTGCAGGTCAACAGGGGTATGAGGGGTGGCATTCTGTCACTGACATATGCCGATCGACCTTGCGGAATGACGTATTCCGGGGTGCGGATTCCCTCGGAACGGCCCCGGGGCGCCCGCCCTGCGGCCATGATGGTGTGCATGGCGGGCCTTGAGGGTGTGGAGCAGCCGCGACCGCGCAGCGGCGCGACAGCGGCGCGGTGGATGCCGACCATCGAGGACGAACAGGCGTTCAAGGCGCTGGAGTTGTTCGGGAATCCGGCGGAAGGAGAGGTCCGGCTGCCGTCCCGCCCGGAGTCCGCGGCCACCGCCCGGCGGCTCACCTCGTGCGTGGTGCTGCGTCAGTGGGCGCTCTCTGCGCAGACCGCCGAGTACGCCGTGCTGCTCGTCTCGGAGCTCGTCGGCAACGCCGTGCGGCACACCGGCGCCCGGGTCTTCGGGCTGCGGATGCTGCGGCGGCGCGGCTGGATCAGGATCGAGGTGCGCGACCCCTCGCGCGGGCTGCCCTGCCTGATGCCCGTCCAGGCGATGGATGTCAGTGGGCGCGGACTGTTCCTCGTCGACAAGCTCTCGGACCGGTGGGGAGTGGATCTGCTGCCGCGCGGCAAGACCACGTGGTTCGAGATGCGGATCTCCGACCGCTGACCCCGGCGGCCCCGTTCCGGATGCACAGAAGCCCCCGGTCCGCCGTGGTGGGGCGCTTCGGGGGCTGCTGTGTGGGGGCCGTGAAATGGGGGGTGTGTTCACGGCCGCTTGTGACGACCGGGCTCGGGTCGGTGCGGTCGTGTGACCGACTATGGCAGATGGGCGACCTCGCCGCCAAAGGTGCAAACAGGGCATTGGTGGACAATGTTGGGCGTATTTCAGGTGAATCATAGGTGTGATGGGTCACTTGCCTGGAAAAGCATGAATATTTATGGGATTCGGCGAATGATTCATTCGTGCCACCTGTAAGTCTTTAATATTATCTTCCGACCATTTCGTGCCTACTGTTCTGCACATGAACGCCTCCGACAGACCGGTGCACCGCCGCAGCGCCCTGCGCGCCGGAGCGGGGGCCGCCCTCGCCGGTGTTCTCACTGCCGGATGCGCGGACCACGGCGACTCCACCATGTCGGCCGGGAACGCCTCGACCGCCGCGAGCCCGCAGCGCTCCGCCACCACGCCCACCGGGCATCCCACCCCGCACCCCGCGCCCGCCCCGCGCCGCCTCCCCGGACAGCCGGCCCAGATCGACCACGGCCCCCGCGACCGCGCCCGCGTCGCCCTCACCTTCCACGGCCAGGGCGACCCCGCCATCGCCCGGACCGTGCTCGCCGAGGCCGAACGGGCCCACGCCCGGATCACCGTCCTCGCCGTCGGCAGCTGGCTCGACGAGCACCCCGAGATGGCCCGCCGCATCCTCGACGGCGGGCACGACCTCGGCAACCACACCCAGCACCATGCCGACATCTCCTCGATGGGCGAGACCGAGGCGTACGCGGAGATCACCGGCTGCGCCCAGCGGCTGCGCCGGCTCACCGGCTCCATCGGCACCTGGTTCCGGCCCTCGCGCGCCAGGTACGCCACCCCGCTCGTCCAGCGGCTCGCCGCCGCTGCGGGCTACCCGCACGTCCTCTCGTACGACGTGGACTCCCTCGACTTCACCTCTCCCGGCGCCGCGGCCGTCACCCGCAAGGTGGCCGGGGAGATCCGTAACGGATCGGTGGTGAGCCTGCACTTCGGCTACGCGGACACGGTCGCCGCCCTGCCTCTCCTCCTCACCGAAATCGACCGCCGCCGACTGCGCGCGGTGACGACCACGGAGCTGCTGACCTGATGTCTACCTCCACCAAGCACACCGCGGCCCTGCTCGGCGGCGTCCTCCTCGCGGTACTCACCGGTTGTGGCTCCCCGGCCGAGAAGGGGAACGTCGAGGCCGTCGGCAGCGAGGCCGCCGTACCGCCCGTCAAGTCGGAGGGACTCACCCCGCCCGCACCGCCGGGGCTGCCCGGCATGCCGCCGGTTCTCGACGTCAAGGACGTCTACGCGGCCGACCGGCCGGGGAAGCTCTCCCCGGTGGTCAAGGGCTTCCCGTCCCGGGTGTACGTCCCCAACACCAACTCCGACACGGTGTCGGTGATCGACCCCGCGACGTACAAGGTCATCAAGACCATCAAGGTCGGCCGCCAGCCGCAGCACGTCGTCCCGTCCTGGGACCTGAAGACCCTCTGGGTCAACAACGACCTCGGTGACAGCCTCACGGCCATCGATCCCGCCACCGGGAAGAAGGGCCGCACGGTACCCGTCTCCGACCCGTACAACCTCTACTTCACCCCGGACGGCAAGTACGCCGTGGTGATGGCCTCGATGGATCGCCAACTGGTCTTCCGCGACGCCCACACCATGAAGACCGTCAAGGCCGTCCCGGTCAAGTGCGCGGGAGTCAACCACGCCGACTTCTCGACGGACGGCCGCTACTTCATCGTCTCCTGCGAGTTCTCCGGCGAACTCCTCAAGGTCGACACGGCGAAGATGAAGGTCGTCGCCCAGCAGAAGCTGCCGTTCGGCGGCGCGATGCCGCAGGACGTGAAGCTGTCACCCGACGGCGGTACGTTCTACATCGCGGACATGGTCGCGAACGGGGTGTGGATCCTGGACGGGAAGAAGTTCACCACCCCGAAGCTGCTGCCCACCGGCAAGGGCGCCCACGGCCTCTACGTCAGCCGCGACTCCAAGGAGATGTACATCTCCAACCGGGGCGAGGGCACCATCTCCGTCTTCGACTTCGCCCAGCGCAAGCTGGTGAAGAAGTGGCGCCTGCCGCACGGCGGCAGCCCGGACATGGGCGGGGTCTCGACGGATGGCAAGGTCCTCTGGCTGAGCGGCCGTTACAACTCCGAGGTGTACGCGATCGACACCTCCACCGGCAAACAGCTGGCCCGGATCCCGGTGGGCAGCGGCCCGCACGGACTCGCCGTCTACCCGCAGCCGGGCCGGTACTCGCTGGGCCACACCGGCGTCTTCCGCTGACCGCCCGACGTCAACACTCCGCCTGACACGCTCGCCTTCGGGTGACGTTCCACGGCCCGGCACCGCACTGCCGAGACAGTGACCGTCATGATGATCACTTCTCGTCTGCGACGTCGGGCCGCAGTCGCCGTTGTCGCTCTCTGCGCCGTACTCGTCCCGGCCGCCGCCACCGAGGCCGCCCCCGCCGCCGCTCCCGCGGCCGTCGCGTTCAAGCCCGGTGGCTGCCCGGTCGTCGCGGACCATCTCTTCGCTGCCGCCGACCCGGTGGACATCCGCCGCATCACCCCGCGCCCCTCCTGGCGGGACGACTGCCGCCAGCTCTACCGGGCGGACGGCCGGGGCCCGCAGGCCATCTTCGACGAGGGCTTCCACGCCAGGGCCATCGTCTACGGCCAGTACGACCTGGAGAAGTACGTCCTGGTCAACCAGCCCTCGCCGTTCGTCTCCACCACGTACGACCACGACCTGTACAAGCGCTGGAAGAGCGAGTTCAACTACTACATCGACGCTCCCGGCGGCATCGATGTGAACAAGACGATCGGTGACACCCACAAGTACGCCGACCAGGTGGAGGTCGCCTTCCCCGGCGGCGTCGACCGCACGTTCATCGTCGGGGCATGCCCCATCGACCAGGCGACCAAGACCGAGATCATGAACAAGTGCGTCGACAACCCGCACTACAAGCCGTGGCGCAGCTGATCCGCTGGACCCTCACCCCGCGACCCACAGGGCCTCCGAGCCCACCGGCCGGTAGCCCGCCGCCTGGAACGTCCGCACACTGCGGGCGTTCCCCGGCGACTGCTGAGCCCACACCACCGAGTCCGGCACCAGATGCCGGGCCGCACGCGCCAGCCGCTCGCCCAGGCCTCGGCCGCGCGCTTCCTCGGCCACCTCGATCGCCGTCTCCCAGCGTCCCGCGACGCCCCGGCCGAGGATCACCACACCGCCGTCGGCGGACCAGACCCGCACCTCGTCGCGGTACTTCATCGCCCGTGCCACCCGCGGATGCTCCTGGTCCGCGATCTCCCGCAGCGCGATCTCCGGCTCGCCCGGCAGCGCGTCCGCGACCGTGAGCAGATCGATGGTGTTCATGTGCCGGCCGGTCCGGGCCAGCAGTGCGCTCAGGAAGTACGGATTCATCGTCGCGGCGAGCTCGTCGCCGGGGGTGGCGGCCAGGACGTCCCGCACCCACCCGGGATCCTCGTCGGTGAACACCACCGAGTGCGCGGTGAACGCCAGCACGCCCGCGTCCCGTGCGTCGGGCTGCCCCACCACCGTCGTGGACCCGTCCGGAGGCGGAAACCGTCCGTGCGCCGCATCGGTCAGGATCCGTACCAGTGTGTCGTCCATCAGAGTCCCGCTCCCCGGCCGTGTCGTGTCCCGCCGGGCGGCGGGCGACCCACTCATGATCGACGACCGGCCGCCGCGACCGCCATCCGCCGGGCCCGATAATCTGACCCCCGTCAGTCAGACACTGGTCGGATCCCGGCCAGGCATTGGTGAGGCATCACGAAGGGGCGGAACTGTGGCGGACATCGAGTCGGCGCGCAAGGCATTCGAGAGGTTCGACCTGAACGGCGACGGGCTCATATCGGCCGCCGAGTACAAGAGCGTGATGGCTCAGCTCGGCGACCCGTACGTCACCGAGCCGGTGGCCCAGGCCGTCATCAACTCGCACGACGCCAACGGCGACGGGCTGCTCACGTTCGACGAGTTCTGGGCGGCGCAGAACAAGGGCTGACGGCCGGGAGGACCCCGGCCCGCGGGCCGGGGCCGTCGCCCCGCCGTCTCCGGTCACGGCGCAACGGCCGGCCGCGTCGGACCGGTCCAGCCGCGAGCGCCGCCGCTGCTCTCAGGCCGCGAAGAACCGTGACAGCGACTCCCGTCGGTCGACCTCCACCAGGTCGGGGCGGGTGTAGCGCTCCGCGCGGGCGTGGTAGTCGAAGTCGCCCCTGACCAGGCCGCGGTAGTCCTGCACGCACCGCTCCAGCGCGGCCCGGGTCGGGCCGTGGATCCCGGCCGCCTCTATTTCCTCGATCAGTTCCTGCTCGGCACGGCGGACCCGTTCCGCTATCTCCGCGAGCTGCGTCGCGGCCTCGTCGACGGCCTCCTGGAGAGTTAATCCGTGGTCGCGCTGAATGAGGCGTACCGCATTGTGCTCGTACCCGAGCAGTGCCTCCTTCTCGAAGGAGCAGATATCGTTGCAGAGCCCCGAATGATCGGTCACGGAGCTGCGCAGGGCGATATACGCGGGAAGGCTGCGGGCAGATTCCGGGAGATCGATTCCGGCGGTGATCTCATGCAGGTCCAGGAAGGGCTGCATGGCCACCGAATCCCGGCGGTGCTTCACGAATTCGGCCCTGGTCGGCACCTGCCCGGCGGCCCGTTCCACGGCCTCCGCGTAGTAGGTCCACAGCCAGGCGACCGTGTCCCGCCGGAACTGCCGGATCCAGCGCGTCGAGCGGTCCGGGTACGTCCGGGCCCGCAGTCCCGCGAGTGCGTGCTCCATGGCGCCGCGCGGCGGTGCGCCGTCCAGCACGGCCACCAGTCGGTCGATCGCCGCCTCGCACATGCGCGGATCCCGCCCGGCGGGTCCGTCGTCGAACTCGTCGTCGACGAGGAAGGCCCAGAAGAGCCACTGGCAGAAGAGATCGAGATGCTGCTGCGAAGCGGTGGGGAATATGAGGGATATCCAGAGTTCGGGCCTTGTCCGGACCATCTTCTTGCGGGCCACCGGAGAGAGCGTGAGGCCATTGGTTTCGGCCCATTCCCAGGCGGCCTTCCTCGTCTCCTCGATTCCTGGATTGCACCCGGCGCTCAGGAACGGCATATGAAACTCTGGCAGCGCGATCCGGCTCATTGATGCCCCTCGTCGAAACGATGCGGATGAACGATACGAACGTCGATCTGATCGAATGCACGCGTCGAAGCCATGACGCACGGGGAGACGGACCACCCTTTCCCGACCGCTCCCGACCGATCCCGGCCGGAGGCTCACCGCACGAGTCGAGGCGGTCATCCCTGCTCACTCTCCTCCGCCGGGGTCGGGGCATCGGGGCCGGGCCCGCAGGCCCGCGATGGCAAACGCCCTTGGCGAGGACGGTGGCATCACCATGCGCGACTTCCAGTCAACCCTGAGTGGCGGAGGGAGGGAAGCCATGTGTGACCGAAATTGCGTGGTCGCCAGGGAGGCATGAACCTCTCCGAGCAGTCGGCGGCCACGTGAGACGATCAACGCGCCGACCGCGCGGACGGCCGCGAAAATCATCGATTTCGCGCCGTTCCGGTGCAGCCCCGCAGCGCCCCGGGCAGGTCGGTGATTCCCCCTGCCCGGGGCGGCTTCACGGCAGGCTCAGGCGCCCTTCAGATGCCGCATCAGCCGCTCGAAGTCCTGCCACCCCGACAAGTCCGACGGGTCGCCCGGCAGCGGGTAGTACAGCGACGGACGGGAACTCGGGCCGAGCTGGACCGGTGGCTCGGACAGCGGAGTGCGCCGGGCACGGTCGCCGGGCATCTCGCGGACCTCCTCCGCGCCGAGCACGAAGGCCAGCGGGACACCGGGCCCCTCGAAGCGCGGCGGAACGGCCAGGTCGCGGCGGGCCTTGCGGAGCTGGATGAGCATCGACTGCAGGTGATGACGGGTGGCGAGAACCTCCGCGGCCCGGGGCAGGGCGTCCAGCGGCGGCTCCTCGTCGGGTCCGTAGCCGAACGCCAGCGTGACGTCCTCCTCCACACCGCCCTTCGTACGGCTGATGCGGACCGTCGCCAGGCCCGGCCGGTCCGGGGAGCCGACCACCACGAGCCAGGTGGGCTCGGGCGCCCGCTCATAGGCGACATCGGTCAGCCGGCGCAGCGACCAGGGCAGGTTGGCGGGCTCCGCGGTGCCCCAGCCGGCCGGAGCCTCGCCGGTCAGCTCGCGCCACACCGACTCCAGGGCCCCGCCGAGCACCAGCCGGTCGTCAGCGGGGTGGACCGTGCGGAACGAGACGGCCAGCTGACGCTCGCCGGTGTTCGCGACCTCCCGGTAGGCGGCGGCCACCGGAGTACGCGGGTCCCCGGGCACCGGGTCGGCCGCCTCGACCGGCGAGAACAGACCGTTCTGCCACCGCAGTACGGCACCGGACAGCCCGTCGTAGTATCCGTCCTTCTCGTCCTGCACCACCCAGCGCGACGGCCAGCCGCTCAGACTGTTGCGTACGGCGGGCGAGAGCGTGACCCCCGGCGAGGTGACGATCTGGAGGCCCAGTTCGGCGTTGGTGGCGGCCCGGAACGCGTCCGAGAGCCAGGCCGTCATAGCGATCACCGGACGGTCCTGGATGACGACGGCCACCTTGTCGGTGAGGGCGTCCACGGCGGGCTGCGCGGCGGCGGGCGTGGGCGCCACACTCACGCCGTCGGTCTTCACCACGGCGAGGGAACGCGCGGCCTCCGGCGGCCAGGCGGAACCCCCGGCCAGCGTGGCGATCCGGGCCGCGAAGGTCCCCGCGAGCAGCTCGGCCTCCTCGACACCGGTGGTGGCACGGGCCTCCGTCCACCAGAACGGGACCGGGGGAGCGGTGGCCCCGAGCAGCCGCTCGGCCTCGCCCGCGACCTGCACCAGCAACGGTGCCTCGACGGAGACGAGCGGACGGCCCTGCTCGTCGCAGAGCTGCACGACGGCATCCTCGCCCGCCGTCCCCACCAGCTTGTCGGGGCCGCCCGAGAGCAGACCCGCGAGCACGGTCAACGGGTCGGGCATGCGCGGGGTGAGGGCGATGACGTCCTTGGTCATGTGGTCGGCCGTTCCTTCTTGGTCCGGGGTGCGAATGCGCTGCGGGGCGCGCCCCGCGGGTACGGGACGGCTCCCCGGTGCGTCACTCGGCGGTGTACACGGTCTGGATCAGGCGGTGGGGCCGGCCCCTCTGGATGAACACACCGCGGCCCGCCGGCTGCTGCGCGGCGTACACACCGGGGAACAGCTGGCCCTCGCTGCGGTCGCCCGCCATCAGGAGCGCCGAGGAGCCCGACTCGCGCAGCCCCAGCACCAGCGGGTCGTACATGCCGCGCGACGCGCCCGCGACCCGGCGCGTCAGGACGAAGTGGAGCCCGATGTCGACCGCGGACGGGATGTACGGCAGGAACGGGTCGAGCGGCGCCTGTCCCGCGGTGGTCAGCACGTCGTAGTCGTCGACGAGGATCACGATCCGCGGACCGCTGCCCCAACTGCCCGGCTCCAGGTCCTCGGTGTCCGCCCGGTCGTCGGGCAGCCGCTTCTCCAGCTCGGTGGCGATACCGGCGGCGAGGCCGGCACACATCTTGGGGTTGTACGCGTAACCGCCCCGGAACTCCTCCGGAATCGCACCGCGCAGACCACGCCGCGGGTCCATGACGGCGAAGACCAGCTCCTCCTCGCCGTAGCGCTCGATGAGTCCACCGGCGATGGTCTTCAGCAGGTTCGTCTTGCCGCACTCGCTGTCGCCCATGATCAGCAGATGCTGGTCGTGCTGGAACAGGTCGAGCATGGCGGGTGCAAGCGCCGTCTGGTCCAGCCCGATCGGCACCCGCCGGGGCTCGGCGACCGGGCCCGGCAGCAGATGCGGCTCCAGCACGTGCGGCAGGATCCGTACCGGCTGGGCGACCTCTCCGCTCCAGGTGGCACGGACCGTGCGGGCCGTGTGCTCCAGGACGGCGCCCAGGTCCGAGGTGTCGGACAGCCCGTCCGTACGCGCCAGCGCGACCTGCGCGAAGAG
Source organism: Streptomyces sp. NPDC014727 (assembly GCF_043083485.1). NCBI lineage: Bacteria > Bacillati > Actinomycetota > Actinomycetes > Kitasatosporales > Streptomycetaceae > Streptomyces > Streptomyces sp. NPDC014727. The sequence continues at coordinate 272,669 of NZ_JBIBYR010000010.1, forward strand.
CTTGCCGTCGGTGAGGATGCGGCCCGGCTCGTCCGGCGACAGGGTCTGGGCGAGCTTGCGGTCGATGCTGGACTCGCTGGGGTCGTTCAGCCGCAGCTCGACCCGGGTGCCGAAGTTCGACTGGGTGGCGATGCGCACGTCGTTCCAGCGGAGCATCCCCGCGACGACATGGATGCCGTAGCCGCCACCGCGCTTGAGGATGTCGACCACGGCGTCGTCCAGCTCGTCGAAGTCGTCGCGCAGCGCGCCGAACCCGTCGATGACGAGCACGATCTCGGCCGACGCCAGTTGCGGCAGCCGGCCCGCGGCGTGCAGGGAACGCAACTGCTCCACGGAGTCGATGCTGTGCTCGCGGAACAGCTCCTCGCGGATCGCGAGCATGCCCCGTACCTCCTCGACGGTACGGGCCGCGCGCTCCCGGTCCGCCCGGCCGGCCACCCCGCCCACGTGCGGCAGGCCCGACACGGCCTGGAGACCGCCACCGACCAGATCGAGGCCGTAGACGCCGACCTCCTGAGGGGTGTGGGTCAGCGAGATCGAGAGGGCGAGCGTGCGCAGGAGCGTGGTCTTGCCGGACTGCGGTCCGCCGATGATCGCGGCGTGACCGCCCGCCACCGTCAGGTCCAGGTACCACTGGCCCTGCCACTGCTTGGTCGGGTCGTCCAGCAGCCCGAGCGGCACCTGGAGCGGGCCCCGCCGCTTGGCGAGCTGCATTCCGCGCGGGCCCACCTCCAGCGGACCCGCGACCTTGTCCAGGGCGATGGCTTCGGGCAGCGGAGGCAGCCAGATACGGCGCACCGGACCGGCCGCGTCGCGCAGCTGATCGACGATGACGCCCATCTCGGTCGGCCCGGTCTCCCGGCGCCGCACCTTGGGCTCCTCGCCCGTGCTCTCCGGCTCGGCCAGGGTGTTGTAGGCCTCGTACTCAAGGGCGAGCGGACCCGACTCGGCCTCCTCCGTACGCTCCACCGGACCCCGGTACGCGCCCGAGACATAGCTCGCCTTGAAGCGCTCGTAGTGGCTGGTGTCGACCTTCAGATAGCCGAACCCGGGCAACGGCGGCAGATGGAAGGCATCCGTGGTGTCCAGGACCGTACGGGACTCGTCGGCGGAGAAAGTGCGCAGACCGAGCCGGTACGAGAGATAGGTGTCCAGGCCCTTGAGCTTGCCGCCCTCGATGCGCTGGCTGGACAGCAGCAGATGCACTCCGATGGAGCGCCCGATGCGCCCGATCGACAGGAAGAGGTCGATGAAGTCCGGCTTGGCGGTGAGGAGTTCACCGAACTCGTCGATGACGACGAACAGATGCGGCAGCGGGTCCAGATCGGGCCGCCGCTCCGCGCGCAGCGCCGCGTAGTCACCGATGTCGGCGACATTGCCCGCGTCCTTCAGGACCTGCTGGCGGCGCTTGACCTCACCGGCGAGCGAGGCGTGCACCCGCTCGACGAGGCCCGCCTGGTTCTCCAGGTTGGTGATGACACCGGCCACGTGCGGCAGGTCGGCGAACGGCGCGAAGGTCGCACCGCCCTTGTAGTCGACGAGGACCAGGGCGAGATCCTCCGGCGGGTGCGTGGCCACCAGGGCCAGGACGAGGGTGCGCAGCAGCTCCGACTTGCCGGAACCCGTGGCGCCGACGCACAGCCCGTGCGGGCCCATGCCCAGCTCGGAGGACTCCTTCAGGTCGAGGAGCACCGGCTGGTGGGAGTCGCTGATGCCGATCGGCACGCGCAGGAAGGCCCGTTCGCCGCGCGGCGCCCACAGACGTGACAGATCGAGCTGCGCCACGTCGTCGATGCCGAGCAGGTCCGCGAAGTCGACGGGCCCCGACAGCGGGGCGTCGACGAGGGACTCGGCGGACAGCCGCATCGGCGCCAGCATCCGGGCCAGCCCCTCGGCGAACGGGATGCTGACCTCGTCCACGGTGCCGTGGGCGCTGATCGGTTCCTGCTCCCGCAGATCCTCGATCACCACCCCGTCGCCGTCGACGGTGATCCGGACGCTCACGTGTCCGGGCTCCTGCACCCGGTGTTCGAGCAGATGCAGCACACTGACGCTCATCTCGCGCAGGCCGACCGCGTCGTCCGGGCGCGGCAGGTCGACGGCGTCCTCGCCGTGTCCGTCGGTGACGACGAGCAGCCGGGACGTCATGGACAGCGCGTCCTTGCCGGACAGACCGCGCCGCACCTCGGCCGCGTACGAGGCGCGGCGGCGCAGTTCCGGGCCGATCTGACGGGCGAGTTGAGGCGCCGAGGGAGCGATCCGGCGCGCGGCGACAGGACCGTCGAACTGCTCAGGGTCGAGCAGGTGCGGTATCCACTTGGCCCACTCCCAGTCGGCCAGCCGTTCGCCGGGCACGGCGAGGGCCATCGCCACGTCGTCGGGGGCGTGGGTGGCGGCGGTCTGGACGAGCAGGGCGCGCGCGACGCGCAGACAGTCCTCGCGCGGGCCGATGACGCTGATGTTGCCGACCCGGTCGAGCGGGACGGTGAGCGGCAGTTCGGTGCCGGTACGGAAGCGGTCCATCAGCGCCGACGCCTCGTTGAGCATGAACGTGTCGGGCGGGGAGAGGACCGACGAGCCCTGCTGGGCGACCTTCAGATCGCGTACCGGCATCTCGCCGGTACCGACGCGCACCCGCAAGAAGTCGCCGTCGAGACGGCGGCGCTCCCACACCCGCGCCGGGTCGCGCACTATGTCGTACAGCGCGTGCGGCGGGGGATTGAGGACATCGGCCCGTTCCGCCCGCTCGCGTTCCTCGACGGAGAGCTCCTCGCGCAGGTCCTCCAGATAGGCGAGGTAGGCCTCGCGCTGGGTGCGGCGGGTGCGCTGGGCCTTGCCGCGCTGCGAGAAGACGAGCGCGACGGACCCGATGACGGTGACGACGAGGATGATCGCGCCGAGCCCGGCGAACTGACTGTTGCGCACGACCGTCATCATCACGACGGACGACATCACTCCGGCGACGGGCAACAGCGACATCGCGATGTTGCCCGACTTGCCCTCGGGCAGGTTCGGCGGGGCCTCGATGGTGCGTGCCTCGGAGGCGGCCGGCGGCCGGGTGGTCCTGGCCGGGCGGTGGATCAGTCGGGTACTCATCGTCGTCCGTCACTCGGGGTCGGGCTCGGCATCGGGAATCGGCGGGGCTGGTGACCGGCGGTCAGTGGTGCTGCTGGGAGAGCCGGAACACGTCCGCGGCGAGACGGGTGGCGGCCTCCCTGGTCGCGTGCGCCAGGAGTTCGGTACGGATCGCGCCGCCGGCCGCCAGATGCCGGTCGTACGGCAGGACCTGGACGCCCGCTCCGGTGGCCTTGAGCTTCTCGGCGGCCTGGGCGAGGTCGAGTCCGGAATGCGGCACGAGTTCACTGAGCACGACGACCGCGCCCGCGATCACCTGCCGCGGCAGCGACTGCATCCACTGCAGCACCGCGTACGTACTCGTGATGCCCTCCAGCGTGGCGGGGGCGGCCAGCACGCGGGCCTGCGCGGCGGACAGCGCGACCCGGGCGACCTCGGCCGGCAGCGTCTCGCAGTCGACGACGGTGACGCCGAAGTACCGGCGCAGCGAGACCATGACCCGCTCGTACGCCCTGCTGTCCAGCATCGCGCCGATCTGGCCCTGGCTGCCGGGCAGCAGCCAGGCGTTGCCGGGGAGCTGCACGAGATAGCCGGTGATGTCCATCAGCGACATCTGGGGCTCGATGATGTCGGCCAGGTCGCCGGTGGTCCAGCGCAGCGTCTCGGCGCCGAGCCGCAGCGGCAGCGAACCGAGCGCCGGGTCGGCCTCGACGAAGAGGACCGGGTCCTGGCGGTAGTGCGCGTACGCGGTGCCGAGCAGCGCGGCGACGGTCGACTTGCCCGCGCCGCCCCGGATCGAGGTGACGGCGATCTGCCGGCCGGTCGTCACGGGCTGCTGGAGCATCTCGGCGGTGGCGGTGGTCCGGGCGACCTCGCGGGCGGCCGACGAGGACACGCTCACGCGCAGGGCGCGCGCCGCCCGAGCGGTGAAGGGCTCGCCATGGCGCGCCTTGCGGCCGACGGCGGCGAGGCCCTTGTCCACCACGGGCCGGGAGTCGGGCGTGCGGTGCGGGCGGGTGCCGGGGGTGTACGCGGCCTGGGCCTGCTGCGGCTGACCGACGGGGTGGGGCGCTGCCTGCTGTTCGGTGGGGCCGGGGCGCTGGGGCGGCTGTGGCCGGTGCTGTTCGGGGTAGCCGGGATACGGGGCTGCCTGCTGGGCGTGCTGCTGTTCCTGCGGTCCGGGGTACGGGGCGGCTGCCTGCTGCTGTTGCTGGTGGCCGACCTGCTGCTGGGGCGTCCCGTAGGCGGGGGCGCCCTGCGCGGGGAGGCCGGGGTTCGGCGCGGGGGCGGCGTACGGCTGACCGCCCGGCCCCTGCGCGTGGGCACCGGACCCCTGCCCGCCGGGGCCCTGCGCGCCGGACCCCTGCCCGCCGGGGCCCTGCGCGCCCTCCTGGGCGGCACCGCCCCTCATGGCGCGCAGCACGTCGCCCTGCCAGTTGTCTTCGTTCGGCATGTCTGCCCTTCTTTTTCGCCCTGCTGCCCCGCCCGGAGCACCTGCGCGTCGAGTCAGAACTTGTTGAGCAGCTGTCCGTACACGCCGAACACACCGACGGCGAGCGGGAAGAGCCCCACCACGCCGATGGATTCGACCAGATCGGCCATGCGCCGCAGCCGGACCTGCACATGCTCGGGCGGCTGCACCGCCAGGACGAGCAGCGGCAGCACCGCGGCCACGCACAGCAGGGCGAGCGGCCCGGCACCCCCGGCGTGCTGCGTCCACAGCATGACGAGGCGCACGACCAGGATCGCGGCGGCGGCGAAGAGCGCCACGACCTCGGCGACCAACGGGAAGGCCCGAGCCCGGGAGAGCAACACGAGAGCAACGAGTGAGGGGAGCGCCACGGTCCACACGGACGGCTTGTCCGCCAGGGTGAGCAGCCAGCCGCCGGCCGCCGCGGAGACCGCGGTGACCACCGTCGCGAGGGCCAGGCCGCGGTGCGTGGCCGCCAGCGCGTTGCCCACCTGGTGGCGGCTGACGGAAACGCCGCCGGACCGGCGGTCGTCGAGGGCGGTGAGCCCGGACGCCGCCAGTGCGAGCCGGGGAAGCAGCCCGAGCAGCACCACGGAGAAGACGGCCATGACGGCGCCGAGCCGGGCCAGATTGTCCTGGACGGCGGCAACTGCCTCCCACACCACGACGATCGCGGTGGTCGCGGCGGCGCCGATGAGCCCGCCGCGGCCGAGCGGTGAGAAGTAGCCGAGCAGGACCAGCATCAGCACGAGCGCGCCCGCCACGGCCGCGAGCCGTGCGGTTCCCGACCAGTCGTAGGCATCGGCGGCGGTCCACGCGGTGACGATGCCGAGGCTGCCGGAGGCGAGCAGGAGCGCGGTCGCCAGGCCCCGATTGCCCTGCCCGACCCTCGCGAAGAACGCACCGGCCGCCAGCAGGACGACCGTCGCGGCCACGAGGGCGCCGGTCAGCGTTTCGAGCGCGAACTCACGACGGGCGAGCAGCGCGGCGACCACCGCGAAGGCCACCGACGCCACACCCGCACTGGTCCGCCGCGCGGCGGGACGCCAGCGCCAGGCCTGCAGATCGAGGTCGTCGGCCACCAGATCGGTGACGTCGTGCACGACCGGGGCGGGGGGCGCGGAGTGGGCCCGGACGAGGCGCAGTACGGCACCGTCCGCGATCCCGGCCGAGGACAGTGTGCTGTCGTGCGGCAGCGCGGAGCCGTCCGACGTGATCAACTGCCGTGTCATCGGACGCGCTGCGGCCCGGTCGTCCAGCAACTGCAGAATGTCCGGAAGCAGTTGCCCGATCGGCGTATCGGACGGCAGGACGATATCGGCCCGGCGTCGTTCGCCGACCAGGGTCACCCGACTGAGCTGCGCTCGGGAAGTCGTTGCTGTGCTCACCACTTTACGGGAACCTATCATCGCGACGTTTGAGGAGTCGGGCAGCTTGGCGTGCCCATATTACTAGCGTCTTCTCCGGCCCCTTTGTAGAGAACTCTTTCTGAATGGGCCGGAGATATTGAGCTATTGGGGATTCTTCGTCGATTCCCCATGTTTCTCCGGTTGTGGTGATTTCGCGGGCTGCTGGTACTGCTGCTCCTGGCGCTGCTGCTTCTGCTGCTCGGCCTTCTGCTTCTCCAGCATGTTCTGGACAAAGGACCACCCGATACATCCCGCACACAGCACGGCGGCGATGGCGATCCCCGCGAACACCTTCCCGAGCCGCTCGTCCGCCGTACGCCGCGCCCGCTGCGCGCCGAACAACAGAGCGTCCCGCATCCTGCGCCGGCGTACCGCCACCGACTCCAGAAGCTGGCTGTCGTAATCCCGTGCCATTCGTCTCGTCGTCCGTTGCCTCAGTCGTACGTGGTGTCGGTCGTGGTCTCTACGTCAACGGCCGTCGGCCGGAGGACCGGTGGCCGGTTCGGGGCCGGGCTGCTCTCGCTCACTCCCGGTCCCCGGTGCCCACTTTCGGGAGCGGCATATTCCGCTTCAGCCGACGCGTACCGCACGGGAATCGCGGGAATCCCCCCAATTAACTCCTGCAACATAAGGCATCGGTGAGTGGGCAGTACAGCCCAGGTTGCAGCACGAGCCGGCACGGCGAACGGGCATTCCGTATGCGTCAGGGATCGCCACACGAGCCCTCGGCCACGGTCTCGTACCAAGCGCACAACGACTCGGCCACGGCGTCGAGAAGGCCGTCTCCCGCTGCCTGGGCGATCGTCCCGTCGGAGAATCGTTCCCCGCGCACCACGGCCGTGGCCGCGCGCACCGCGTCGGCCGGACTCAGCCGTCCGTCGGCGGGCACGGCCGGCGGCGGATTGTCCCGCCACAGGTACGCGGGCGTCACCGCGCCGACGGCGGGCAGCGCGCGCACCAGGCGTCGGAGCCGCTCGCTGTGGAGCGGGTGGCTCATCCGCCAGGTGCCGTCGGGCTGCTGCCCGCCCTCGGACCACCGCACAGCGCGGTCCTCATCCGTGAGCGCGGCGAGCGCGTTCCTCAACTCGCGCCACGCGTCGGCGTTCTCGCGGTCGAGCTGAGCCAGCAGACGCCGGTCGTCGGCCTCGGTGACGACGCGGGCCAGCTCTGTGAGCGAGGCCAGGGACGGGGCCGTGGTCAGGGAGCCCGGGACGATATGACTGACGCATCTCGGGTCCGAGCTGCTGACCAACTCGGCGAGCGCGGCTGTGGGCAAGAGCCCACGCGCCTTGGCCGCGTTGAGCTTTGCGGACCACTTGAGCCCTTCGTCGAAACCGGCCCGGTCACCGGCGGGCCGGAGGCACCAACCGGCGGCGTCGTCCTCGTCATTGGCCCACAGGTAGCCCATCGCCTCGCCGCGGGCGTTGGCGACGGTGAGGTGATGAACCGGCCTGTCGGTCTCGGCATGGTAGCGCGGTGCCTCGGGTTCGTACGTCATGGTCAGCTCGCGGCGGCGAGACTCCTGACCACATCGACGTTCGGCGCCTCGGTCAGGGAGCCGGGTACGACATGGCTGCTCTTCGAAGGGTCCGATTCCTTGATCATCTCCGCCAGGGCGGCCGTCGGGGCGATACCCCGGGCCTTCGCGTCGTGGAGCTTCCGGGCCCACCTCGCACCCTTGTTGAACGCCTCGTCACCGCCCGCCTTGCGGACCAGCCAACCGGCGGCGTCGTCCTCGTCGTTCGCCCATACGTAGCCGATCGCCTCGCCGTCCCTGTCCGCCACCGTCAGGTACTGGACGGGCTTGTGGGACTGGGAGCTGTAGCGCGGCGGCCCGCCGGGCGCCTCGTTGAACAACAGATCCTCGTTCAGCCGCGGATTGGGCCGCTGCTCGCTGCTCATTCGTGTACCACTCCCTTGTTCGGCGGCAGGACTTCCCCGTAGACCTGGACCTGGCCATTCTCCATAAAGACGCGGGTCACCTTGAACTCGGAACCGCGGGCCAGGAGCAGCTCCCGCTCTGACACGTCGAACTTGGAGACCTTCTCCAGCCACAGGGCGGGCGTCCCCTTCGGCACGCGGAGGTGCAGGATCGCCTCCTTGCCCGCGAAGCCGGACACCGGGTGGTTGCCGAGAGACGTGGAGGTGTAGCCCTTGTCCGGGTACGTCTTGCCCAGCATGTCGAGCGGGGAGTCCAGCTTGAGGTGGCCCAGCCCTGTACCCCGGACGACCATGATGTCGTCGGGCACAGGACGCGTCGACATGACCCTGTCCATTTCGGCGATGTCGTGCAGCACCTCCGGCTTCGGACCGAATCCCGGAGTGCCGCGCAGATGACCGTTCATGTCGTGGTAGGACGGGAACGTCTCACCGGTGTAGTCCCAGAGAGCCTGCTTCGCGGACGGGTCCAGATTGTCCACGTAGTCGTTCCAGTAGTCCTGGCCGTACTTGATCGCCGCCGTGTCGTCGGCGAACGGGACCGTGCCCTCGGTGAGTTCGGCTGCGGCGACCCGGTGCTTCTCGGCCGTCGTGAGGTCGTCGAAGTCGTCGGCGGAGATGTGCGGGGTGTACTTGAAACCGTCACCCGGACTGCCGTTCCCCACCCCGTCCCCACCGTGGTGGCCGGCCGTCGTCGCGTCGTCGGCGCCGTGTGTGAGGTCGTCGACGGCGCCGTGCGGGTCGACGTGGCTGCCGTGGCCGCCGTGGTCACCGGCGTGCGTCGCGTCGTCGGCGTGCGCGGACGCGTCGTCCGCATGCCCGCCGTGCGAGGTGTCGTGGCCGCCACCGTGCGAACCGTCGTGCCCGTGCGTGCCCGGTCCGTCGTGGCCCGGAGTGTGCGGGGCGGCCGGGGTGTGCGTGTTGCCGTGGGGCATGTCGTGGCCCGGCCCGTGCGGGCCGGTGGGCGGCAGGTCGTGCCCCGGAGCCGTGTGACCGGGGATGTCGTGGCCGGCGCCGGTGGGGAAGTGGTCGGTGGGAACGTGACTGCCGACGCTGCCCGGGACGTGGCTCGCCGGGTCGAAGTGTGCCGGGGCGGGGCCGAACGACCCGTTCGGTACGTGGTGGGGTACTCCGCCCGGAACGTGGCTGCCCGGACCGTACGGCACATGGTCGAAGCCGCCGCCGGGGGTGTGCGGCGGCGCCATGTCGGGGAAGCCGCTTCCCGCGTGGACGCCCGTCGGCACCGGCTGCTGTATCTGCCAGGACGACGGCAGGCCCGATGTATGGGGGACCGTGTCGTGCGGGATCGGAGTCGTGTCGACCACGCCGTTCGGGGCGACCAGATTGCCGTTGGGCTCCAGGAGACGACCGTCGGGCAACTGCACCGAACCGTCGGGGAGTTTGGGGATCTCGATGTTGCTGATGCCTTTGAGGCCCTTGGTGATGTCGCCGATCTTGGAGAGGCCGGCGCCGGCGCCCTTGGCGATGTAGGTCATGGGGTCGAT
>NZ_JBIBYR010000011.1:0-811 GCF_043083485.1 Streptomyces sp. NPDC014727
AAACGCCCGGTTACATTCCGAACCCGGAAGCTAAGCCTTTCAGCGCCGATGGTACTGCAGGGGGGACCCTGTGGGAGAGTAGGACGCCGCCGAACAATCTTTCAAGGACCCTTGGTCCCAGCGTTCAGCTGGGACCAAGGGTCCTTTTGTTTTCCCGTAGCGCGTCGGGTGTCCGACTGCGTGACAATGTCTTGTAGCACTTGATGACAGGAGTCACACCGATGTCCACCAACTCTCCCGACGATCGTTCGGAGCGCGAGCCGCGTCGCCGGGACGGTGGTGACCGGGGCGGTTTCAGCGGCCGTCGTGACGACCGCTCCGGCGGACCGCGCCGAGACAACGACCGTGGTGGCTACCGTCGCGACGACAGCCGGCCCACCGGTGGTGGCGGGTTCCGTCGGGATGACCGGGATCGTGATCGTGGGCCGCGTCGTGACGACGACCGTGGTGGTTTCCGTGGGCCGCGTCGTGATGACGACCGTGGTGGGCGGTCCGGCGGTGGGTTCGAGCGGCGGGACGACCGGCCGCGTGGGCCGCGTCGCGACGACGACAGCCGTGGCGGTTCCGGTGGCGGTTTCCGTCGGGACGACCGGCGTGATGAGCGTTCGGGTGGGTTCCGTCGGGACGACAGCCGTGGTGGTTCCGGCGGTGGTTTCCGTCGGGATGACCGGGAGCGTGATCGTGGGCCGCGTCGTGACGACGACCGTGGTGGTTTCCGTGGGCCGCGTCGTGACGACGACCGTGGTGGTTTCCGTGGGCCGCGTCGTGATGACGACCGTGGTGGGCGGTCCGGCGGTGGGTTCGAGCGGCG